>CAMOHV010000008.1 GCA_946615275.1 uncultured Verrucomicrobiota bacterium
TAACCTTCTCGCGGATGGACTGGAAGACGACGTAGAGCCCGGGGACGATCACGATGCCCAGGACGGTGGCGGCGAGCATTCCGGCGAAGGTGGCGGTGCCGATCGCGCGGCGGCTGCCGGCGCCGGCGCCCGTGGCCCACACGAGCGGGGCGATGCCGAGGACGAACGTGAGGGCCGTCATCAGCACGGCGCGGAAGCGTTCGCGCGCGCCGGCCAGGGCGGCCTCGACTATGCCGAGTCCGTCGCGCTCGTGCTTCTCCTTCGCGAACTCCACGATCAGGATCGCGTTCTTGGAGGCTAGGCCCACAAGAAGCACGATGCCTAGCTGGGCGTAGATGCTGAGGTCGAGGCCGGCGATCTTGAGTCCGCACAACGCGCCCAGGACGGCGGTGGCGACGGAGAGCATGACGGGGACGGGGATGGTCCAGGATTCATACTGGGCGACGAGGAAGAGGTACCCGAAGAGTATCGCGAGGGCGAGGAGCGGGGCGGCGGTGCCGCGCGCGCGCATTTCGTGGAACGTGAGGCCGGTCCAGTCGTAGCCGTAGTCGGGGGGGAGCTTCTCGTTGAGTATGCGCTCGACCTCCTGGATGCAGGCGCCGGCCTGCGCGCCGGGGGCGGGCGTGCAGAGGATCGAGCAGTAGACGTACTGGTTGCGCCGGTAGATGGCGCGCGGGCCGAGAGATTCGCGGAAGGTGACGAGCGAGCCGACCGGGACCATCGCGCCGGTGGTGGAGCGGACGTAGAGCCCGCGCACGGCCTCGGCGGAGGCGCGGCCGGACCAGTCGGACTGCACGGTGACGCGGTTGACCTGCGTGCCGAGGTTGACGTCGTTCACGTAGAGGGAGCCGAGGTAGTTCTGCAGGGTGGCGTAGAGGGTGGAGAGGGGGACATGGAAGATCTCGCACTTCACGCGGTCGACGTCGAGGTGGAGATGGGGGGTGTCGGCGTTGTAGCCGAAGACGGCCGAGGCGATGAGGGGGGAGGCGACGAGTTCGGCGGCTATGGACTTGGCGACGCGTGCGAGGCGGATGGGGTCGGAGTCGCCGAGGGAGAAGATCGCGGGCTCGATGCCGCCTATCGCGCCGAAGCCGGGGATGGGGGGAGGGGCGAAGGCGCGCGTCACGAGCGAGGGGAGCGTGGAGTTCGTCTCGTTGATGCGGGCGCGCACGGCGCGCACCTCGAGGTCCGGACGGCGGCGCTCCGACCAGGGCTTGAGGTTCACGGTCATCTGGATCTGGTTCTCGCCGCGTCCGCCGATGCGGCTGTGGCCCACGGTGAGCAGCACCGAATTGACCCCTTCCACGCCCATGATGCGCGAGACGGACTCGCTGGCCGCCTCGGTGGCCAGGGATCGGACAGCGCCTTCCGGGAGGTTGGCGTCCACCATGATCGTGCCCTGGTCCTCGTGCGGGATGAACGCGGGCGGGATAGACTTCGCGAGCGACACCGCGCCGCAGACGATCACAGCGAAGAGAAGCATAAGCAGGACGCGATGGCGGGCGAGGGCGGAGGCGAAGAGGATGTACAGGCGAGAGGCGAAGGAGAGGCAATGGTTGAAAATTGAGAATGGAGAATTGAGAATTGAGGATTTCTGGGTTGGGGTCTGGGGGTTGAGGGTTGAGGATTGGCGGCCTTTCATCAGGACGGTGCAGAGGGCGGGGGAGAGGGTGAGGGCGGCGACGGTGGAGAAGACGACGGCGGTGGAGAGCGTCACGGAGAACTGCTGGTATATCTTGCCGGTGAGCCCGCCGAGGAAACCGACAGGGACGAATATGCCGAGGAGGACGAGGGTGGTGGCGATGATGGCGCTCGTCACGTCCTGCATGGCCTGGATGGAGGCCTCCTTGGCGTTGAGGCCGCGCGACATGAGCTCCTGCACGCGCTCGACGACGACGATCGCGTCGTCCACCACAGTGCCGATGGCGAGGACGAGGCCGAAGAGGGTCATGATGTTCACCGAGTAGCCGAGGGCGGCCATCACGATGAAGGAGGAGAGGAGCGAGACGGGGATGGTCACGACGGGGACGAGAGTGGCGCGCCAGTCCTGCAGGAACATCCAGCAGACGAGGGCTACGAGGAAGATGGTCATGCCGAGGGTGAAGGCGATCTCGCGGAGGCACTCGCGGACGTAGTCGGTGGTGTCGTAGGGGATGAGCCACTCGAGGTCGCCGGGGAAGCGCTTCTGGAGGTCGGCCATCGTCTTGCGGATGAGGTTCATCGTGCGGATCGCGTTGCCGCCGGGGAGCTGGTTGATCTCCACGGAGATGGAGGTCTTGTTGTTGAAGGAGTTGTTGTGGGTGTAGCCCTGCTCGCCGAACTCGGCGCGGGCGACGTCCTTGAGGCGCACGAGGCCGCCGTTGTCGTCGCGGCGGACGACTATCTCGCCGAACTCCTCGGGCGTCTTGAGCCGTCCCTTGGCTATGAGGGTGAGGACGCGGGAGAACTTGTCGTCGGTGGGCGAGCCGCCCACGGAGCCGAGGGACGCCTGCACGTTCTGCGTCTTGATCGCGGCGACGACCTCCTCGGAGTTGATGCCGAGGGCGGCGCAACGTTTGGGGTCGAGCCAGACGCGCATCGCCATCTTCGGGCCATGGATGGAGGCGTCGCCCACGCCCGGGACGCGCAGGAGCGCGGGCTGCACCACGCCGTACATGTAGTCGGAGACCTCGATGCGGCTCAGCGCGCCGCTGCGCGAGCGGAGCGTGAGGATGCCGAGCTGGTCCTCCGAGGCGCAGCGCACCCTGAGGCCGGTGTTCTTCACCTCGACGGGGAGCTTGGAGGTGGCCTGCTGCACGCGGTTCTGGACCTTCATGAGGGCGACGTCGCGGTCGGTGCCGACCTCGAAGGTGATGCCGAGGGAGTAGGAGCCGTCGTCGGCGCATGACGAGGACATGTAGAGCATGTCCTCCACGCCGTTCATTTCGTCCTCGAGGGGGCCGGCGATGGTGTTCATCACCTCGGCGGCGTTCGCGCCGGGGTAGTTGCAGGCAACGACGATGCGCGGGGGCGTGACCTGGGGATACTGCGTGACGGGGAGCTTCCAGAGAGAGACGGCGCCGGAGAGGGAGAGGGCGATCGATATGACGGCCGCGAAGCGGGGCCGTTCTATGAAGAACCGCGAGAAAGGCTTTAGGGCGTCTATGGAGGAGCGGATTGAGAGCATTGGGAATTGAGAATTTGGAATTGGAATTTCAGATTTCAGATTTCAGAATGCGATTTCAGAATGCGGATTGAAGATTAAGATTGCGGATTGTCGGGTGTCGGGCGTCGGATGTCATTGGAACTTCGAGGCGGGCACCACTTTCACGCGCATCCCTTCGCCGAGCTTGTGGATGCCCTGGATGACGATCTTGGAATTGAGAATTGGGGATTGAGAATCAGGGATGGGGGGCTGGGGGGTGGGGGCGAGGGCGGCCTTGCCGCCGGAGCGGGCGGCGATCTGGACCTCGTGGAAATGGACGGTGTTGGAGGGAGAGAGGAACCAGAGGCCGGTCTTCTGCCCGGAGACGGCGATGGAGGTGGTGGGGACGACTGGGACGGGGGATGGGTCGGCTTCGTCGGCGAGGACGGTGACGTAGGCGTTGGGGACAAGAGTTAGCGACTTGTTCGGGAAGAGGGCGCGGACGAGGAGCGTGGCGGTCTCGGCGCTCATCTCGTTGTCGAAGAACTCCCAGGAGCCGGTGAAAGGATAGACGGAATCGTCGGCGAGGCGCAGGCGCAGGCGGCGGGTGTCGCCCACGCGGGCGTTGCGCTGGGCGGCGTTGCGGCGCCAGGCGAGGGCGGCGCGGTCGGTGATGGGGAAGGAGACGCGGACGGGATCCA
This sequence comes from uncultured Verrucomicrobiota bacterium, assembly GCA_946615275.1. The sequence continues at coordinate 3,826 of CAMOHV010000008.1, forward strand.
TCTGGACGATGCGGGCGAGGGCGTCCTTGGAGGGCGAGACATAGTCGCCGGCGTGGCGGAACGACTTGCCGATGCGTCCGGAGATGGGGGCGTATATCTTGGTGTGCTTGAGATTGAACGCGGCGAGGGCGAGGTTGGCCTCGGCCTGGGTGACGGCGGCCTTGGCGGAGGCGAGGGCGGCGCGGTCGGCGGCGAGGCCGGTCTCGGCGGAGTCGAGTTCCGTCTGCGTGATGCCGCGGGCGTCGGCGGACTTGAGGCGCTTCAGATAGCGCTCTGCGCGGTCCACGGCCGCCTCGCTCTGCGCCACCTTGCTGCGGGCCTGGGCGATCTCGGCCTTGGCGACGCCGTCGGCGGCGGAGTAGCGTTCGGCGTCGATCACGAAGAGGAGGTCGCCTTCCTTCACCTCGTCGCCCTCGGTGAACTTCACCTCCTTGACGTAGCCTTCGATCTGCGGAAGGATGTCCACCTCCTGCACCGGCTCGACGTGGCCCACGAACTCCTCGGGCGGGTTGAAGGTCTCGGAGACGATCTCGCCAACTGCCACGGACGGAATGGCGGCGGGAGCGCGTCCGGCAGGGGCGGCCGCGCCGCCGAAGAACGAATGCGCGAACCAGCCGAGCGCCAGAAGGCATGCGGATGCGAGGAGGCTTGACGTGAGCCTGACCGTGCCTGAGGTGGACATGGCCACTATCCCCTGATGACGGCGAGCATGGCGTCGCGCTTCGAGGCCATGAGTTCGGGAGTCTTAGCCTCGAGGTTGAGGCGGACGAGCGGCTCGGTGTTGGACATGCGCACGTTGAACCACCAGCCCTCGGAGTCCCAGCGGTCCACAGAGACGCCGTCGAGCTCGAAGCTGTCGGGGTAGAGCGACTTGATCTTGGCGAGAACGGCGGCGGCGTCCGCCACCTGGGAGTTGATCTCGCCGGACTGCGCGTACTTCCTGAGGGGGGCGACGAGCTCGGAGAGGGGCTTCTCGGAGCGCGAGACGATGTTCGCGAGCGCGAAGACGGCCATGGAGGACGACTCGGCGGTGGAGTTGGCCTTGAAGTAGTAGTGCCCGGAGAGCTCGCCGGCGAAGATGGCGTCGTTCTCGCGCATCTGCGCCTTGATGAAGCTGTGGCCGACGCGCGACATCATGGGGCGTCCGCCGGCGGCGGCGATCGTCTCGGCGGCGACCTTCGAGGAGCGGAGGTCGTAGAAGCAGGCGGCGCCGGGGTTGTCGCGGAGCAGGTCCTGGGCGATGAGGGCGGTGGTGAAGTCCATCGGGATGATCTCGCCCTTCTCGTCGAGGAAGCCGACTCGGTCGGCGTCGCCGTCGAAGGCAACGCCGAAGGCGTACTTGCCGGGGTTGTCGCGGAGAAGCTTCTGGATGTCGGCGAGCGTCTCGGTGTGGAGGGGATTGGCGTCGTGGTTGGGGAAGTTGCCGTCGTAGTCGCCGTAGAGCGCGTCGTAGGTGAGGGGCGTGCCGGCGAACGAGGCGGATTCGGCGATGCCCATGCCGTTCGCGAAGTCCATCGCGACGTGGAGGGGGCGGGCGAGGTGGGCGAAGGCGCGCGCGTGGGCGGCGTACTCCTTTGAGACGTCGACCTTCGTGATCTCGCCCACGCCGGAGGGAGGGTCGTAGGTGTTGATGCCGGCGAAGATGCGCTCGATGTCCTTGATGCCGGTGGCGCCGGAGATGGGCACGGCGCCGGCGCGGCAGAGCTTGCAGCCGTTCCACTCGCGGGTGTTGTGGGAGGCGGTGATCATGACGCTGCCTTCGGCCTTGAGGAAGGTATTGGCGAAGTAGCTCATGGGGGTGGAGGCGAGGCCGATGTCGAGGACGTCGGCGCCTTCGTCAACGAGGCCCTGCGCGAAGGCGGCGAAGAGGGCGTCGGACGAGGCGCGGCAGTCGCGGGCGACGACGACGCGGCGGGCGCCGGTGAACTGCGCGTAGGCGCGGGCGATCCTGTAGAAGGTGTCGTCGTTGAGATCGCGGCCATAGACGCCGCGTATGTCGTATGCTTTGAATATGCTCATTTTGGGGTTGGGGGTTGGGTGGGAATTGAGAATTGGGAATTGGGAATTTTGGGATTGGGGATTAGCTTGGGAAGAGCTTGGAGTAGAACGGGGCCCAGTAGGAGATGATCTGGGTGGCGCCGGCGCGGAAGATGGCGTAGAGCGATTCGCGGGCGGCGGGGTAGAGGTCGCAGTAGCCGGCGGCGGCGGCGGCGTGGATCATGGAATATTCGCCGGAGACGTTGTAGGCCATGACGGGGAGGAGGGAGGCGTCGGAGATCTGGCGGATGAGGTCGAGGTAGAAGAGCGCGGGCTTCACCATGAGGGCGTCTGCGCCTTCGGCGGCGTCGAGGGCGGATTCCCTGAGGGCGGTGCGGGGATCGCGGTAGGAGGCCTGGTAGCCCTGGCGGTCGCCGTGGCCGGGGGCGGAGTTCTCCGCGTCGCGGAAAGGGCCGTACATCTGCGAGGCGAACTTGGTGGAGTAGGAGATGAGAAGGGTCTGTGAGAGGCCTTCGTCGTCGAGGGCGCAGCGGATGGCGGCGATCTGGCCGTCCATCATGGCGGAGGGGGCGACGCCGTCGGCGCCGGCGCGTGCGTGTGAGACGGCGACGCGGGACAGCATCTCAAGGGCGGCGTCGTTGTCGACGTCGCCGGAGGCGGAGCGCGGGCCACAGTGGCCGTGGGAGGTGTATGCGCAGAGGCAGACGTCTGTGAGGACGACGAGATCGGGGTATTTCTCCTTGATCTTCGGGATGGCGCGCTGCACGGCGCCGCGCGGGTCGGCGGCGGGCGTGCCGCATTCGTCCTTGCCGGGGCCCTCGTGCTGTCCGAAGAGGAGGACGCTCTTCACGCCCTGGGCGACGACGGGCTTAAGGGCCTTCACAAGCTCGTCGGCCGAGTAGCGGAACTGTCCGGGCATGGAGGCGATGGGCTCCTTGCGGCGGGAGCCGGGGACGACGAAGACAGGCCAGATGAACTTCTCCGGGCCGGGCGGCGGCATGGCGAAGAGATCGCGTATGGCGGCGGTGCGGCGGAGGCGGCGGAGGCGGACTGCGGGGAATTGGGAATTGGGAGTTGAGAATTGAGAATTGAGAATTGGGAATTGTGGGATCATTTTTTATCCTCTGCTGGCACGATTATCTTCTGGCCCACCCTGAGGGAGTTTGGCTTGAGTGTTGGGTTGGCGGCGAGGATCTTTGGCACCGTCGTGTCGTAGCCCTTGGCGATGAGCGAGAGGGTCTGGCCCGACTCAACCACATGCTCGTAGTAGGGGCCATCAGGCGTGGTGCGCGCCGGCGGCTTGGGCGAGGCCGGGCGGGAGTGGGAGTGGGGCGCCGGCGTGACGGCGGGCGGCGGCGGCTGGCGCTGGGCGAGAAGCCCGGCCATCTTGCGGGAGATTTCGGCCACTATCTCGCGGCGCATGTTCTCCTGCTCGCGCTTGAGCTCGGCGATCTGAGCCTTGATGCCGGATATCTCGGCTTGGAGGTCGGCTGCGGAGTTGCCGCTTTCGAGGCGCGTCATACGGGCGGTGAGGCTCTCAAAGTTGCTTTCCATCTGGTCGAACTGCTGCGCGAGGCGCTGGACTTCCTGCACGGCCTGCTGCTGCTGGTAGGCGGCGCGGGCGTCGGGCTGCTGGGCCGAGAGCGTGAAGACGGCCAGAAGCGAGAGGATTGTCGGTAGTTTGTTGTTCATTTGATGATTCCTTTTTTAGATTGGATTGGATTTTAGATTGGATTGGAAATTCCAGATTTCAGATTTCAGATTTCAAATCGAGGAACAATTCGTTTTGTTGTCGCAATCTCCTAATTTGCCTTATTCTCCTATTGCCTTATTCCTATTGTCATATTCTCCTACTTGTCCTACTCCTATTGTCCTATTCTCCTACTTGTCCTACAGCCTCCTACAGAAACGCGAACAGCAGCCAGAGGGCGAAAATCACCACCGAGAAGCGAAGGAAGCGCATCTGGCGGCGGGCGATGGCGGCGCGGGCGCTGGAGCCGGCGGCGGGGAGGCCGCCCTTGAGGCAGCGCCAGAGGGCGGAGCCGGGAGGAGCCTCTATGTTCCACGGCACCTCCTCAGACGTGTAGGAGTGGCGCTTCGTGACGAGTTCTGTGCGGATGTTGGGCATGGCGTCAGGGGAGCGTGAGGACCTGTCCGGTGCGGACGCGTCCGTCGGTGGAGATTATCGCCTTGTTCGCCTCGCGGATGTGCCGCCACATGCGCGACGAGCCGTAGAAGCGCTCGGATATCTTGTAGAGGGTGTCGCCTTCCTGGACGGTGTAGGTGGACGGGCGCTGCTGGGCGGGTTCGCCTTTGGGTTTCTTCGAACCGCCGAAGAGGGAGTCAAGCTGATTGGGCTTCTTGGGAGCGTTGGGATTGCGGGCAGAGGCCTGGGCTGCGGGGCGGGAGGCGTCGGCCTTCTCGTCGTTCGCGAGCTGCTGGCGGAGGCGCTTGACGTCGGCGGAGTTGCGGATGCGGTCGTCGACGGGGGTGGAGGCGGGGGCGGACTCGTCGTCGAGCAGCTCGGCGTCGGTGGGGTTGATGCGCTTGCGCTTCTCCTCGGCGTCCATCTTCTTGAGCTCTGCGAGGGCGGCGGCGGCCGTGTCGGGGGCGGCGCGGCCGTCGTCGGCGGTGAGCTTCTCGAGGAGGCGCTTCTTCATGTCGTTCTCGGCGGTGACGCGCGCGAGGGCGCGGTTGGTGGCGGAGAACGCCGACTGCAGGCGCTTGAGCTGCTCCGCGAGCGCGTCGCGCTCGGAGACGAGCTTGAGGTTGTCCTTCTTGAGCTGCTCGGACGCGCTGCCGCCCACCTTGCGGATCACCTCGGCGGTGAGGAGGCGCTCGCAGAGCTTGAGGCGGTCGGTGGCGACGGTCGCCTTGTCCGAGGCGGGGCGGAGATCAAGGTACTCGCGGTAGTGGAAGATGGCGGAGACGTAGTCCTTGCGGTAGTCCTGCAGAAGCGTCGCGAGCTGGAAGTGCGCGGAGTAGGACTTCGGCTCCTGGCGCACCACGGCCTTGAAGCCGTTGATGGCGGGATCCACGCGGCCGGCCTGCAGGTCGTCCACGGCGTTGGAGTAGAGGCGCGTGGAGCGTTCGCGCTCCTCGATCTCGGAGAGGGTCTGGCCCCGCTCGCATCCAACTAGCGCGCAGAGGGCGGCCGCAAGGAGCGCGGTCGCGAGAATGTGCGCATGGCTGTGGTTATGATTCATCGTCGTCCTCCTCGTCGTCAAGTTCTTCTTCAGCTTCATCGTCATCAAGATCGTCGTCGTCATCATCGTCGAATTCGTCGGGGGTGTCGTCGATGAAGAAATCATCGTCGTCTTCGGCGGCGGCGGCGCCGCCGGGGGGGGCGGCGTCATCGGAGCCATCGGAGGCCGAGGGGCTGTTCGCCGGCGATTCCGAATTCTCAACTTTCGATTCTCCGTTCTCGATTCCGCCGCCTTTTGCGGCGGCCTCTTCGGCGGCCTGCTCGAGCTCCGTCTTCTCCTGGACGGGCTTCTTGTAGGCGGCGGCGCGTGCCCTGGGATCTGCGCGCTGGAGAGTGGGGTCGATCGCGTTCAGATCGCCGAGGGAGGAGAGGCCGAAATGCTCGAGGAAGAACGGGGTGGTGCCGTATAGGAACGGGTGGCCGGGCAGCTCGGACTTGCCGACGAGGCGGACGAGCTGCAGGTCCACGAGCGTCTTCATGATCGTATCGACGGCCACGCCGCGGATCTGCTCCACCTCGGCCTTGGTGATGGGCTGGCGGTAGGCGACGATGGCGAGCGTCTCCAGCGAGGCGCGGGAGAGGCGGCTGGGTTTGTCGAGCTTCAGTAGCGCGCGCACGTAGCGTCCGCAGGATGGGGCGGTCTGGAGGCGGTATGTGCCGCCGGTGCAGACGAGGTGGAAGCCTACTCCGGAGCGCTCGAGCTCCTTTTCGAGGCCGTGGATGGCGGCGTCGATCTCGCGGGCGGTGCAGCTCTGGTAGACGCCCATGACGTCGGTGTTGTCCCCTTCCTCGGGTGCGACGGACCGCACGCACTCGCGTATGTCGGCGGCGGTGAGCGGCGTCTCGCTCGCGAAGAGCAGCGCGCCCACGATCTCCTGGAGGGAGCGCGGCAGAGGAACTTTTATGTCGTCAGTACTCATCGGGGGCCTCAAGTGGTGTGTCGTCGGGCGTCTCCTTCGAGGGGAGGACGGTGATCTCATGGAACGCCTCATTCTGGTAGACTATTATCCGGTGCTGGCGCAGCAGCTCGAGGAGGGCGAGGAAGGTGACGATCACCTCGCCGCGCGGCGAGCGCTCTGTGAAGAGGCGCGAGAACGCGACCTGCCCGTCCTGGCGGGCGCGAGTCATGATGAGGTCCATCTTCTCGGGGACGCTGAAGCGGATGCCCTTCAATTCGCCTGTGGGGACCTCGGCCGCGCGGGCGAGCACCTCCTGGAAGGCGGTGAGCAGGTCGTAGAGGTCGTATGAGGCGAGGGCGCCGGCGGCGTCGGAGGCGGTCTTCTCGAACTTGGGGCGTCCGCCGCCGTAGTCGAACGACTCCGACTTCAGGAGCTCGAACTCGGAGAGGCGCCCGGCGGCGTCCTTGAACTTCTTGTACTCGATGAGCTGGCGCACGAGGTCGAGGCGCGGATCCACCCACTCCTCCTCGGCGGCGTCCTCGGCCGTGCGGCGCGTCACGGGCAGAAGCATGCGGCTCTTGATGACCATGAGCGTCGCGGCCATCACTATGAACTCACCGGCCACGTCGAGGTTGCACTGGCGCATCAGCTCGAGGTAGTGCATGTACTGCTCGGCGATGCGGTCGATGGGGATGTTGTATATGTCCAGCTCCTCGCGGCGGATAAGGTACAGCAGGAGATCGAGCGGGCCTTCGAACACGTCGAGGTCCACCTTGTAGTCTTCTGCAAATAGCTCCGCCTGGGACATGGAGTTGAAAGGTTGAAAAGTTGAAAGGTTGAAAGGTTGTGGTGGGGGGGGGAGGGGGGCTAGAGGCCGACGGCGGAGCGGACGCGGTCCATCGTCTTGGCGGCCTCGGCGCGGGCGCGCGCCGCTCCGGCCTTGAGGACGTCCTCCACGTAGGACGGGTCGGACGCGAGCTTCTCGCGTCTTTCGCGGAACGGCGCGAACGTGCGCTCGTAGATCGCGAAGAGCTCCTTCTTGGCGTGTCCGTAGCCGTAGTTGCCGGCGCGGAACTTCGCGGCCATCTCGGCGGCCTCCTCGGGGGTGGCGAAGAGCTTGTACAGCTCGTAGATCGAGTTGCCCTCGGGCTCCTTGGGGGCCTCCATCGGAGTGGAGTCGGTGACGATGCCCATGATCTTCTTCTTGATGGACTTGAGGTCCTCGAAGAGCTGGATGGTGTTGTTGTAGCTCTTCGACATCTTCTGGCCGTCGGTGCCGGGGATGGTGGCGACGGTGTCGGGGATGTAGGCGTCGGGGATCTTGAAGCACTCGCCGTATGCGTTGTTGAACTTGATCGCGATGTCGCGCGTCACCTCGAGGTGCTGCTTCTGGTCCTTGCCTACGGGGACGAGGTCGCTCTGCATGATGAGGATGTCGGCGGCCATGAGGACGGGGTAGGCGAAGAGGCCGTGCGTGGCGTCCATGCCGTGCGCAAGCTTGTCCTTGTAGCTGTGGCAGCGCTCGAGGAGGCCCATGGGGGTGACGCACGAGAGGAACCACGCGAGCTCCTGGACCTCGGGGACGTCGCTCTGTCGGTAGAAGACGGTCCGATCGGGGTCGAGTCCGCAGGCGAGCCAGTCGAGGGCCACGTCGCGCGTGGCCTCCTTGAGGCGCGCGCCCTCGCGCACGGTGGTCATCGCGTGGTAGTTGGCGATGAAGAGGAACGCTTCGCCCTTTTCCTGCAGGGCGAAGGCGTTGCGCATTGCGCCGAAGTAGTTGCCCCAGTGGAGTTTCCCCGAGGGCTGTATGCCGGTTAGAATCCGCATGTTCTATGCTCTCCTAGAATGTAAGGGGTATTTTAGCGCATTTCTGCGCGAGATTCAAGGCGATAACTTCACGAATGGACATATCGGCGAACATAGGGTATAATGTCCGCATGAAAAATTCTCTTCTCTCTTCAGCGATCCTCGCCGCGGCGACGTCGGCGCTCTCCGCCGCGCCGCTCTTCGAGACGCCCTTCTCCGTCACCGGGACGGACGGCGAGAACGAACGGAAGCTCTCGGGGCCAGTGGAGCTGGAGCCGGGCGCGCGCTACATGTTCTCTTTCACGGCGCGGCGTGACGGCAGCGGCTCCGGAACCGTCGTGACAGGCCCCGGATGCGCGAACGTGGACTGGTACATCTCAGACCCCGTCCCGGCCCCTCGCCAGTTCGTGTTCCGCGTCCCGGAGGGGAAGTCGCCGCGCCGCGAGAAGTTCCATCTCGGCGGATGGCACATGACCGGAAAGATCGTGTTCGAGGACGCCTCCGTGCGCCCCGTGAAGGCCGTGTGGGGCAGAAACGGCGAATTCGAGCTTGGCCACGGCGAAGAGCTCGACGGCAACAGCTACTCATTCACGACCATGCTCGGGAGTGCGGCCCGCAACGATTCGCGTCCGCTCGCCGCGCACACGATGGGCTTCAACTCCGACAGATGGTGCGCCTGGGGCGGCGGCCACGCGACATACCGCCATACGGTTGGCCGGCGCAGGCTGCTCTCCGGCAAGGCCACATTCCGCTGCGGCTGGCACTCCGCCGGCGGCGCATGCATCGAAGCGCGCGCAGAGGGCGGCGAATGGACCGAGCTGGGCTCCGTGACGAACACCGGCCCATACGAGTTCGCCCTGCCCCCCTCGCTCTTCCCCGCGCGGTGCGTCGAGGTGCGCGCGCGAGGCCTCGCCAAATGCTCGCTGCAGCTCCACTCCTACACCTTCGAGGCTCGCTTCGACGGCGCCCCCGCGCATGCCTTCGGCTCCACGCGCTACGTGGACGCCGCCACCGGCGACCTTCTCGTGCACCTCCGCGCCCCAACGTTCTACGACGAAGACTACGGCGAGCGCATCTCCGAGTCAGGCGGCATGACGCTCTGGCGCGCCTCACCCGCGCGCAAGGTGCCGCTCACGAGGCGCGCGCCGGACGCCCAGGCCCCCGCGGGCGAAGGCATCGCGATCTGCACGGCCGCGAACGAGGCGGAGTCCGCCCAGCTTGTCGTCTCGCCGCAGAAGGCGCTCGAAGGCGTCAGCGTCTCCGTGGCGGGCGACCTCGTCTCCGCCGACGGCGCGCGCATCGCCGCTGCCGCCGCGGACATCCGCAAGGTCGGATACGTGAAGATCGAACAGCCCACCGACGGCACAGGATGCCGCGCCCAATGGCCCGACCCCCTTCTGCCGCAGCCGCCCGAAGGCTGCGCGATCCCCGCCGGCATGAACCAGCCCTTCCGCATCCGCGTGAAGCCGCCCAAGGGCACCCCCAAGGGCATCTACCGCGGAACCCTCCAGGTGCGCCACTCCGGCGGCGCGCTGGACGTCCCGATATCCGTCGAGGTGTTCGGCTTCGAGCTGCCTGACACCATGACGTGCGAGACCGCGTTCGGCTTCTCGTTCCCGGGCGTATGCCGCTACCACGGCCTCAAGACCGACGCGCAACGCGAGGAGCTACTGGACAAATACCTCTCCCTTCTCTCGGCGAACCACATCTCCCCCTACAACCCCGCCCCCCTCGCGCCGTGGCGCGTCTCGTGGAAGGGCGTCAAGGAGGATCCGTCCGCCGCAGTGCCCGTCTTCGACTGGGCCAAGTGGGACGCCGCCATGGAAAAGGCTTTCAGCCACTACCACTTCAACACCTTCATGATCAGTGTCGCAGGCCTCGGCGGCGGAACCTTCCACTCGCGCATCGAACCCTCCATCGCCGGCATCCCCGCCACGAACGCCGCCTACCACGCCATGATGGCCAAGTACCTCGGCGCCATCGAGGCCCACCTAAAGGAGAAAGGCTGGATCGACAAGGGCTACGTCTACTGGTTCGACGAACCAGCCCCCCGCGACTACGACTTCGTGAAGAACGGATTCGCCACGCTCAAGCGCCACGCCCCATCCCTGCGGCGCATGCTCACAGAACAGCCCGAGAAGGAGCTGATCGGCCACCCCAACCTCTGGTGCCCGCTCACGCCCAACCTCCACACCGCCAGCGAAAAGGCCTGCCGCGACGCGGGCGACAACTTCTGGTGGTACGTCTGCTGCGGTCCCAAGGCCCCATACGTCACGGAGTTCATCGACCACCCAGGCGTCGAGATGCGGCTCTGGTCGTGGCAGACCTGGAAGGAGGACGTCCACGGCCTCCTCATCTGGGCCACGACATACTGGACCAGCTCCGCCGCCTACCCCGACTTCCCGCAGAACCCATACGAGGACCCGATGAGCTGGGTGAGCGGCTACTCCACCAAGCGCGGCACAAAGTCCGCCTGGGGCAACGGCGACGGCCGTCTGATCTATCCGCCCCCGGCGGCGGCGGACGGGCGCCCCAAAGCGCCGGTGATGGACGCCCCCGTCCCCTCCATCCGCCTCGAGATGCTCGGCGACGGCATCGAGGACTACGAGTATTTCGCCATGCTCAAACGCCTCCTCCCGCGCGCTTCCGCCGCCGACCGCGAGCTCCTCTCCCCCCTCCTCTCCGTCCCCGAATCCGTCACGAAGACGATGACGGACTTCTCGATCGACCCATCCCACCTCGAGGCCCACCGCGTGAAACTCGCCCGCGCCATCGAAAAGCTCTCCCGCAGATGAAAACAAATCAGTTCTGGTATCCCCTCCCCGAACGGCTCATCGCCCAACACCCAAGCGAACGGCGCGGCGACGACCGCATGATGGTGCTGCACCGCGACACGTGCGTCATCGAGCACCGACGCGCGCCCGACATCGTCGAGTACCTCAACCCCGGCGACCTTCTCGTGGTGAACGACACCAAGGTCTTCCCTGCCCGCCTCATCGGCACCTGGAGCGATTCCGACGGACAGGTCGAGGTCCTCATGGTCAGCCCCCTCGCCGAGGAAGGCGATTCGGGAGAGGCCGCGTTCGACCTCGACGCATCGGCCCAGAACGCCGTCGTATGGTCCGTGATGATCGGCTCCGGCCGCCCCTCCCGCCCCGGCCAGACCGCAGTTTTCGGCCCCGCCGGCGAGCTTAAGGTGCGCCTTGTCCGACGCCTCGCCGGCGGACTCTGGCGCGCCGAGTTCATCTCAGAGAAACCTCTCATGGAGCTTCTCGACGCCTTCGGACGCACCCCCGTGCCGCCGTACGTCCATCGCGAAGGCACCCCCGAGGAGGAGGCCGAGGACCGCGCGCGCTACCAGACCATCTACGCCCGCGAGACGGGGAGCGTGGCAGCCCCCACTGCCGGGCTCCACTTCACGCCGGAGATCTTCGCCGCGCTCGACGCCAAGGGCGTCAAACGCGCCGCCATCACCCTGCACGTCGGCCCCGGCACGTTCCGCCCCGTCAAGTGCGAGAACATCGAGGACCACCAGATGGACTTCGAGGTCTTCACCGTCTCCCCCGAGACGGCGGCGGCCGTCAACGCCTGCAAGGAGCGCGGCGGACGCGTCGTGTGCGTCGGTTCCACCACAGTCCGCACGCTCGAGACCGTCGCCGCCGCGAACGACGGCAGGGTCGTCCCCTGCCACGGCGCATCGGACATCTTCATCTACCCGCCCTACAAGTTCCT
>CAMOHV010000009.1 GCA_946615275.1 uncultured Verrucomicrobiota bacterium
CCGACGATGTCCTCGGCGCTGCAGCCGCGCGAAAGGTCGTTCATCGCCTTGGCGAGGCCCTGCAGGCAAGGTCCGATCGCCTTCGCGCCGCCGAGGCGCTGGGCGATCTTGTAGCCGATGTTGCCGGCCTGGAGGTCGGGGAAGACGAAGACGTTGGCGTTGCCTTGGATGTCGCCGCCGGGGTTCTTGAGCTGCCCGACGGAGGGAACGATCGCGGCGTCGAACTGGAGTTCGCCGTCCATCTTGATCCCGGCCTCGGCGAAGCGCGGCTTCGCAAGCTCTACGGCCTGCTGGACCTTGGTGACGAGATCGTGCGATGCGGAGCCCTTCGTGGAGAACGAGAGGAACGCGACACGCGGCTCGTTGCCGGTGAGAGAGCGGTACGTCTCGGCGGAGGAGAGGCCGATGTCCACAAGCTGCTCGGCCGTGGGGCAGGGGATAACGGCGCAGTCGCCGAAGGCGAGCGCCGTGTCGCCCGAGGGCGTGGGCTCGCGGAGGTCGAGGATGAAGCACGAGGACGCGGTCTTAACGCCCTTCTGCGTGCCGAGGGTGTGGAACGCGGCGCGGAGCATGTCGCCCGTGGAGGCGATGGAGCCCGCGACGAGCCCGTCCACGCGGCCGAGCTTCACCATCATGCCGCCGAAGTAGATGCGCTTCGTGCGGAGCGTCTTCTGCGCGCCTGCGAGGTCGATGATCTTCTGCTTCTCGGCGGGCTTCTTGGCTTCCTTGGCGTTCCACGCCTCAAGGTAGACGGACTCGAGCTCGGCGTCGCCCTGCGTGTAGTCTATCGTCTTGATGCCACGCTCGGCGAGGCTCAGGCTGGCCTTCGCCTCTGCGGCGGCGATCTCCTCGGGCGTGCCGAGCACGACCGGGGTGCATATCTTGCGATCCACGAGCGCACACGCTGCGGTGATCACGCGGGGATCCATTCCCTCCGGCAGAACGATCTTCCCGTTCAGCGCGGAGGCCCTCTCTATTATCTTTGTTATTGCTGACATAAGAACCTTTCTCACTTCTCCAAGACCGCCACGGTCTCGCGGGCGATCATGAGCTCCTCGTTGGTGGGTATCACGACCACGGGGATCTTTGAGTCCTTGGCGGAGATGAGGCCCGCCTTGCCGCCCACGATGGAGGCGTTTGCCTTCTTGTCGAGCTTCACGCCGAGGGCGCCGAGGCGCTTCACGATCTGCTCGCGAAGCTCGGCGGCGTTCTCGCCGATGCCGCCGGCCATGACGATGGCGTCGGCCCCGCCGATGAGGGGGTTGTAGCCGCCCACGAAGAGCGCGGCGCGGTGGCCGAACATCTCAAGCGCCTCTATGGCGTCGATGTCTCCCTTCGCGGCCTTGGCGCAGACATCGCGCGTGTCGCCGCCGAAAGCGCCGGTGAGGCCCTGGAACCCGCTCTCCTTGTTGAGCATCTTGTCGAGCTGCTCCACGGTGAAGCCCTGCTTCGCAAGGTAGAAGAGCGCGCCGGCGTCGATGCAGCCGGAGCGCGTGCCCATCACGAGGCCGTCGAGCGGCGTGAGGCCCATCGTGGTGTCCATGCACTGCCCGCCCTTCACTGCGGCGATCGACGAGCCGTTGCCGAGGTGGCACGTGACTAGGTTCACCTTCGAGAGAGGCTTCTTGAGGAACTTGGCCGCGGCCTGCGTGAGGAACTTGTGGCTCGTCCCGTGGAAGCCGTACTTGCGCACGCCGTACTTCTTCGCGACCTTGCGGGGGATGGCGTACTGGTAGGCGCAGCCGGGCATGGTCTGGTGGAAGGCGGTGTCGAACACGCCGACGTTGGGAATCCCCTTCGCGGCCTTCTCGCAAGCCTCGATGCCCTGGAGGTTCGCGGGGTTGTGGAGGGGCGCGAGAGGGAAGCACTTGCGCACCATCGCCTTGGCGGCGGCGGTCATCTTCGTGGGGGCGGCGAACTTGTCCGCGCCGTGCACCACGCGATGACCGATGGCGTCGAGCTCCGCGAGGGACTTGACAACCCCGTGGACGGGGTCGCACAGGACGGCCATCACCTGGCGGATGGCCTCCACGTGGTCCTTCATCGGGATTTCGCGCACGATCTTCTCGCAGCCCGTCTTGGTGTAGACTAGGCGGCTTCCCGCGATGCCGATGCGCTCCACGAGGCCCTTGCAGAGCATGGCCTCCTGGGACATGTTGAACAGCTGGAACTTGAGCGAACTGGAACCGCAGTTCACGACAAGCACTTTATTGACTTTGCGATTGGCTTTCATTTTTGCGAATTGAGAATTGAGAGTTGAGAATTGAGAATTGCAAGGACGATTCGGAGTTGCGAACTTGCAAGGCGATCTGGAGAATCGAGAATCGAGGATTTAAAGGCGCGGCCTCTAATTCTGAATTCTCAATTCTCCATTCTCCATTCATTCGATCGTCACCTTGAAGAACCCGGACTGGCCTTCGGACGCGGCCCTGAGCTTGGCGTTCAGGGCCTCGAGCTTGTCGGGGTCGAGCTCGCCATCGGTCTCGTTCACCGCGAAGGTGTCGGAAACGGTGAGCATCTCGGTCCATTCGTCCTCCATGTGCGCCTTGTACCAGAGGGTAAGGGACACCTTGACGGACACGGTCGCGAAGTCGTCGGTGACGAGCGGCTCGCCGTCGACCGTGGTGGGCGTGGAGACCGCGAGCCTCACGCCGCCAAGACGCGAGTAGGAGGTGATCCTTACGCGGGCGTCGGTCTCGGCGTTCGCGAGGTTGATGCCTATCATCGCCATCTGGACGGAGGAGACGACGCCGCCGTCGCGGAGGTTCCGCAGGAAGTCGATGTACGGCATGGACAGAAGCTCGTCGCTGAGCGTGTCGAAGAGGCTCACCGTGGACGTGCCGCTGTTGTTGATTGTGACGATGTACGGCGAGTTGGCCGGAGCGCCGACGCTGTCGGTGAGGGTTCCGTTGACCCATTCGTAGATGTCAGGCACCTTGTTGCCGTTCGTGTCGGCGTCGTCGATCGTTATGACGGCGCTGGGGACCTCGAAGGAGCCGTTCTTCACGACGTAGGCGCGCGGCGTGTAGATGTCGGTGCGCTCCGTGCCCTTGAAGTTACCGTAGCCCCAGCTCTCCCAGTCGTCATGCCAGCGGTTGCCGTTCGTGTCAATGTAGGCGCGGATGTACCACTCACCTTCGTCGAGGCCGACAAGCGTCGCGTTCCAGACCGAGTTGGACGGGTTGGAGAGGTTGTCCTTGTTCCTCACGTACGTCGCGGCAGCGGGCGTACCGTGGAAGTCGGGACGCGCGAACGCCTCGACGCGGATCAGGCCAGAAAACGCCGTCACGTTGGTGGTGGTGGTGCCGGGGCCGAAGTACTTCACAGCGACGGCGATGGAGCCCTTGTCGGAGAGCGTTCCGCCGGAGCCGTCCACGAGGGTGCGGAACTCCTTGCGCGTCTCGGAGTTGTTCGGCTGGTAGAACTTGGCGTCCATCATCGACACCGTCCAGTAGTAGGACTGGTTGTTCGCAAACTCGAGCCCAGGCGCCACGGCCTCGCCCACGTGCAGCGTCTCGGGCGTGAACGAGTAGGTGCCGGATGCGTCCTTCGCAGGGGCGCGGCGGATGCCGGTGTCGTAGATGAGCTTCGAGTCCGAAGTGCGGTAGACGCGCAGCTGGAAGGCCGGGTAGTCCTTTCCGATCGAGTTGCTGTGTGTCCACCTGAATGTGGGCACCGCATCCTTGAGCGCGCTGGACGGCGAGACTGGCACGGCCTTCGTCTGGTTTCCGAGCGAACCCTGCTCGAACTTGTTCACGAACATCGTCGCGATCATGTTGTTCGTGGTACCGGGAGCGACAGCCTGGTCGCCGACGATTATGCCGTAGGTCACGGTATTGATGTCGGAGTACGAAATCCCGACATTGCTGGCGCCGCCGGCAAGCAAGCCCCAATCCAAATCGAAGGTCGACGCATTGCTGGAGGTGTTGCGGAAGAGGAGGCTCTCCGTGAGGCACGGATCGGAGCCAAGGTTCTGTATCTCCTCGTACAAGACCCAGAACGGATACCTGTAGAGATGAGTCGCGGCATCATAGTTTCCGCGCCAGGCCCCGTTGATCGCATAGCGCGCGAGACGCACGCGCACGCCGGAGGACGATGCAGGCATCTCGTTCAAGGTCTCGGCCATCTCGTTTGCGGTGATGTACCCGTTGAGGCCGCGGTCGTTGAGCGCAGTCTGCGAACCAAACTCGTTTGCGCCGATGGCCTGCGCGAGGTCGATGCGCATGACGGACGGGTTGGTGTCGGTGATTTCGATCTCGAAATCAGCGCCGGCGTAGCCGACATCAACCGAGTTCACGAACCCGTACGGCGCACCGACAGAGTAGTCCGTCGAGGCCTGCGCTCCGCCAGACCCCGAACTGGAGCCGGACGACTGCGAACTGCCGGACTTCTCCGCTACGCCAAACACCTCGAACGTCCAGCGGCCCTCCTTGAGCCAGCCCTCGTCAGGATCGCCAAGCCCCACGGAAACGCCAGGAGTGAACGTCACGCTCTTCCACACGGCGATCGGGTTGCCGGTCAACGTACCGTTCTTCCATGCCTTCACCACGACATTGGAGACGCTCTGCCTTCCGTTGTAGTGGATCTTGGCCGTCACCTGCGGACGCGGACGGCCACCGTAGGCAATGATGGGCGGATGGACGACCACCGTATAGCGGTAGCCGAACGGACTCGCCAGAGGATGTATGTCAGAGGGGCCGAACCAACGCCCGTTAGGCGCATACTGGATGTCCGTCCTGACGATCGAGACTGTATTCGTCGTAAGCCAGATGGTATGCTCAAGGCTCCCCTCCAGGAACGAAATCGTCTCGTACTTCGTGTCTTCGCCCACCTTGATCCAGGTGTTGGTGTGCTGCGACGCGCGCAGCTCGGCCCAGTTGGACCATCCACTGCCATTGCCGTCGACATGCGCATCGTAGATGGAGCGGCTCATATAGTCGGTGGCATCCTCGAGTTCGTCCTCCATCATGTCATGGTCGGTGAACATCTCGCCGAGGTAGAGCTTGCCGACGGGTAGGTAGTAGTCCGAGATCGTCTGCCCCGAGAACGCGGAGGCCGAGAGCATCGGGCTCAGGTGCCAGTAGCCGAGCTTCTGTATGGCGAACTCGGCGAAGTTGGCGAGGCCGTCGCGGTCGGGGTCGGCGACTGCGTCCTTGTAGGAGTGCTTGTCGATGCCGTAGATGCGCTCCCAGTAGTCGGGCATGCCGTCGCTGTCGGAGTCGCCCTTGGCGGCATACGCCTCGTCCACAGCGCCGCCGGGGAGCATTCCCTTGGCGAGGTCGAGGAGGTACGCCTCCCATGCGGGCGTATCGGCAACGCCGCGCCCGTAGTAGTCCACGAGAGTCGCGGGCGTAAGGACGTCGGGGTTCACACCGGCGCCGGCGTAGAGCGCCTCCCACCAGTCGGGAAGGCCGTCGCCGTCGGAGTCGAGGACCGTGTTCTCCCAGGCGTCCATCGGGCCATAGCCGTCCCAGAAGGAACTGCAGCGCTTTGCGAACGCGCCGCCGAGCGGGATGATGTCGCTTGTGCCCACAAAGTTGCGCTCAAGCTCGTAGCGCCACTTCAAGGAGAGCGACTCCTCGCGCGTTGTGGAGATGACGAGATCGTTGGTCGCCCCCGTCGTAACGTTGTTCGTGGAGGAGGAGCCACCGCGCTGCGAATCGATCGCGGAGACGCGGGCCGTATGCCAGTAGCGGTCGTAGATGTACTTGTAGTAGGGATACGGATTGGCCGTGTTCGGGAACTCGTAGTACGCAAGGTTGTCCTCGGCGTCCTCGGTGCGGATCACGCCGGCGTAGTCCACTGCCCAGTACTGGGAATCCACTGCGGAGCCGTCGAGGAACGGGAGGTGCGCCATGTTGTTGGCGACCCACGGGACGACCTCCGCGTTGTTGTAGACGTCGCTCCTCACGGGGGCGGACGCCCACCAGCCGCAGACTATGCCGTCGGGGACGGGGGCGCCTTCGACGCGCGCCTGGTCGGCCACGTTCTTCGTGAAGCCGGAGGGCTCGACGGTGGCGTCGGCCGCATCGACCGCGCCGGGAAGCCCGTCGAAGTTGTAGTGCTGGAGGAGGACGGCCTCGCTCTTGTCGTTCCTGAGCCAGCGGGCATAGCTTTCGTCGCGGAGCGCGACCAGATCCTCGCGCGAGAACGCCTTCGCGTAGTTCTCGTGTATCTCGGTGCCGGTTCTTGCGCCGTTCCACACGCGCACCTCATCGACCCAGCCCTTGAAGAAGCTGCCGTAGTCAGCCCACGTGGGCTTCTGGACGAGGTCGAGGGCGGGGCCGCCGACGGCGCGCGCGCCCAGGACCATCGCGCACGGTACCGTCTGGTAGCCGAACTCGTTGAAGCCCTTCTCAACATACCCGGCCTCCTGCTCCATGAGGACGATACCGTTTGCGGGGATGAGGCCGACGTTGGCGGACTGCGCGGCGGGTTCGTGGTTGCCGTTCACGCGGAGCGCGAATGTGGAGCCGTCGAACGAGAGCGCGAGGTGCGTCCAGTTCGTCGTTGCCGGCGGCCCGACGATCACCTGCTCGCCGGAGTTGGCCGTGGAGCCCTCGAACGAGCCGAAGAAGTTGCCGTCGGCGTTGACGCCCAGGCGGAAGTTGGCGCGGATCACCGGCACGCCGTTGGAGAGGCTCGAGGCGCCGTAGTTGGCGGAGCGCTCGATGATGATCTGCTCGCGGCCGGCGGCGGGATCCTCCGCCTTCACCCAGGCCTCGACCGTGAACTGGCGGAGCATGTCGTAGGACGTGCTGGCCGGATGCTGCAGCGTGCCAAGCGAAGTGACCGCGGCGGAGTTCTCGCCCGGGAACCAGAGACCCTGGCGGCGGACGGGGTCCATCTGGTCGAGCGGCGAGGAGGCCTGCGAGACGTCCTTCACGAGCTCCTGGTTGTCCGGGATGAAGTCGTGGTCGGTGTCGTAGCCCTCGTTCTCCTCGAAGGTGAACATGTAGTCGCGCGCGGCGCCGGCCACGCCGATGTGCATCACCACCACGCCCTGCGTCCAGCTCCACTTGCTGTGGACGAAGATGTTCGCGCCCGTGCCGAGGTCGGGGTCGCCGCGATAGTACTGCGCCACATAGGACGAGAAGTTCGTGGAGGAGGAGTCGGTCATCCACAGCGGGGTAGGATCGGTGTGGGTAGGCTGGGGCGCCGTGACGTTCATCATGAGCGCCTCCTCGGAGTTCCTGAGGCCGTCGCCGTCGGCGTCGCACTCGGCGGTGCCGATCAGCCACGGGAAGCGCATCGCGTCGAGCGCGGGCTGGCCCGCGCCGTCCCAGTCGGTCCAGGCGTTGCGCCATGCGGAGATCGCGGGCCTGCCGGAGAGCGGGTCTGTCCCGTAGATGGAGGCGATGCGGTCGTAGCGCTTGGCGTTCTCGAACCCGTCGGCGTTGGTCCCCTCAGGGTCGGCCGCGGAGCCGAGCAGCGGGTTGAGGCCGTGGAAGAGCTCATAGTAGTCGTCCATGCCGTCGTTGTCGGAGTCCCACATGCGCGGATCGGTGGAGGCGTACGCGCGGAGGTCGTTGACCATGAAGCAGCCGAACATTCCGTTGTAGATCCTGTACGGCGCGCGCACCTCGTCCACGGGAGTGGCGGAGGAGGCGAGGCCGTACGGACGCAGCATGATGCGCTCGTTCCGCTGCGCCACGGGGTCCCAGTCGTGGACGGGCGGCGCGAAATAGCCGAGCTCGCGGTACTTGAATGCGGACTGGCCGGTGAAGCCGGCGGCGAGCGCCTTTTCGAAGAATGCGTCGCCGTCCCAGGCCGACATCGGCAGGAACTTGACGAACGGGCCTTCCACGAGCTTCTTCTCGCTCCAGACGAGCTGGCGGCCCATCAGAGGCGTCTCGGCGTCGTCGTAGCGGAGGTGGCGGAGCGTCTGCACGAGGTACTCCTGGTAGTTCATGAGGCCGTCGTGGTCGTAGTCGAAGTTGGCGTCGCGGACGGTGCCGTCCATGCCGCCGCGGATACCGACGGCGCCGTCCTTTATCGTGTCGGCCGCCGCGCCCTGGAGGCCGTCTGCCGCGCAGATGCGGGTGAAGTCGAGATCGCCGAGCTTGTTCTTAGCCTCTTCCGCCTCGAGGCCGAGCTCGTCGGCGAGCGACGTGTCGGTGACCGGCGTGACGAGCTCGAGCGCGCCGCTGTTGTTCTTCACGGCTATGCCGGCGAACTCGTATTCCCACGGATCGGGGAGCAGGTCGCCGTCGGTGTCGACCGTGCAGGGGTTGAGTCCGCCTCCGGGGATGCACTTCGAGGTCCCGTTGTCAACGGGTTCGCCGTAGATGAACGAGAATGTGGCGCCATACTCGTTGCGGCCCACGGGGAAGACGTCGCTCCAGGAGGAGCCCTCGTAGTGGTCCTGCAGACCGTCGGCGTCCGTGTCGGGATCGTACGGGTTCGTCGGGAAGAACTTGTTGTACCAGTTCCTGAGCTTGCCGGGCGCCGGGGCGCCGGGGTGGTTCGCCACGATCGTCTCGCATCCGGGATAGACGATTTCGCCCACCGCGTCGAAGCGGTTGGAGTAGGCGGCGGTGGAGTCGGTGCCGGCGAATTCCTCGAGGAATGTGAGGTTGTCGCCGTCCTTTGCCCAGTCGTCCTGAGACGCCGCGTCGCCCGCGAAGTTCGGGTTGATGTTGACGTAGAGCTCCCAGCCGTCGGGGATGCCGTCGTAGTCGGTGTCGGCGCCGTGGATCTCGCTGGAGAAGGCCGTGGCGTTGGTGCCGACCATGCCCTCGCCAGCGGAGAACGGCACGTTGGCGCGCGTGGTGCCCCACGCGAGCAGGGAGAGCACGTCGCGGGAGCCGAGGCTGTACATGTCGGCAATCGCGCCGGCCTCGCGCGAGGCGATGGGCGTGAGCCACGCCTCCTTGGCGCGCAGCGGCTGGCCGAACATGTCGCTGCCCTCCACCACGGTGCGGTACTGGAGGACGAGGTATTCGTCGAGGGACGAATAAGGCACGGTGTTCACCGCGAGGCCGCTCTTGTCGCCGGCCGTCGTCTGGCCCTCGGTGGTGTTCTCGACGCTCCAGCGGTCCGCGACGTAGCCGGCCTGGTTCTTGCACCACGCCGTGCGCGGGTCGAATTCGGCGATGTTCATCACCTGGTTGTGGATGTATGTCACGTTGCCCTCGGATAGGGCCGTGAGGATGAAGTTCGTAGGCACCTCGGAGACGGTCTGGCCGTCGAGCGCGGCGGGGACGAGCGGGGCCGCCTCCCCGAGGTAGCTCTTCTTGCCGTACTCGAAGAGCGACAGGCCCGCGGCGGGGACCTCCTGCCCATCGACCTTCATGTACTGGCCGCGGAGCGTGACGGACGCCACGCGCAGATGCGCGGCGGGAACGAGGTCGTCGGACATCTCCTCTATGAGTGTGCCGGCAGGCAGGACCACGGCCTTACCGAGCTTGCCGATGCCGTCGTCCAAGTCCACCACCTCGTCGAGGGATGTGTATGCCTTGACGTCCTTCGCGACGTACAGGTCGCCGTAGCGGTCGGCCATGGTCTTGAGCTCGGCCACGTAGAACGCGCCTTCGGCGGTCTCGACGAGCGTGTAGTCGTTTGTGGCGATCTCGTCGCCGTCCTTCATGTAGTCCACAGTGACGAAGCCCTCGACGGCGTCGATGCCGTATATGGTCCCGACGGTGTCGGCGTCGCTCTCGTTGACCGTGAAGATCGTGAACTTGTTGGTGGAGGTCATCCAGGCCATGAAGTCGCGGTCGGGGTTCTTGCTCATGTCCTCCACGGAGACGACCGCGCCGAGCTGGCGTCCGCCGTCCTCGGGGTTGAGCGGGTCGAGGCCGTTCATGATCTCGTAGAGGTCGGGCATGCCGTCGTTGTCGGAGTCCCAGTTGATCGGGTTGAGGCCGAGTGCGAGCTCCTCCAGGTCGGCGAGGCCGTCCTCGTCGAAGTCGACCATGCTTACGGTGTAGGTCTCCCCGAGGAGGCCCGTGAGCGAGGCGGAGCCGGAGTCGCGGTCCACGTAGCCGTAGTCGTCGTTCCCGAATCCGGCGAAGCTTATGCCGTAGCGGAGCGGGTCGAAGCGGGCGGCCACCACCCAGTAGGGGATCTCGACGCCCGTGCCGAGCTGGCGCGCGTTGGGCGAGAACTTGCTGCCGGAGAGTCGCTCCCACTTGCCGTCCCTGAAGCGCCCGATGCGGGAATAGTACCAGAAGAAGTACTCAACGCCGTCCTCGAGGCCGTCGTTGTCGGTGTCGGCCTCAGTGGGGTCGAGGCGGCGCTCGCAGGACCAGCGGGTGCGCTTGGCCCAGTTGGTCGCGGCGGCGTAGTCGTTCGTGTAGACGCCCGAAGGGTCGTTCCCGGCGGACGTCCAGTCCGCGAGGAGCGCCATCGCCTCTGCGTCAGAGAGGTCGAAGTCGGAGACGCCGGTCTCGTTCAGGCCCATGTGGAAGCCGCGTATCTCCTGCAGGAAGGTGAACGGGCGTCCGGGGCCCCAGCCGACCGCGCCGGGGTTGAACGGGTCGGAGGTGTGGTACGCGGCGGGCAGGAAGTCTCCGTCGTCGTTGAGCTGCGCGAGGTTGGCGAGGTCGGCGTTGGCGTCGGTTCCCTCGCCGCCGGCATCGCCGCCGGCACTGTCGCCGGCGCCGCCGCCTTCGGACTTCGCGGAGTAGTCCACGGCGTAGAAGTCGGGGATGCCGTCGCCGTTTATGTCGCCGAGGTTGTCGGCGGGGTAGAGCTCCTTGGAGAAGATGCCCTCGACGAGGATGTCCGGATAGCTCTTCGTCGGGTCGTCCTCCTGCTCGGCGAGCGGCGTGGAGCCCTCGATGCTGCGCACGTCCTTGCCGTACTGCGGCTGCGGGTTCATGAATGTCGTGGTCCAGGAGCCCGCGGTGTCGGACACGCTGACCGCCCAGCGGTAGAAGAAGCTGTCGAGCCTGCTGTCCGTGTAGGCATAATGGTCGCCGGAGACGTAG
This sequence comes from uncultured Verrucomicrobiota bacterium, assembly GCA_946615275.1. Next base: position 10,935 of record CAMOHV010000009.1, read on the forward strand.
CCGTCACCGTTCGCGTCGATGTCGATGTCGCCGGGCGTGAGGCTTCCTTCGACATCGCCCACCTGGTAGCCCTTGCCGAAGAAGAAGGAGGTGCGGATGCCGCCGGCATACGTCCACTTCTGCTTGAAGGAGGCCACGCTCGAGAACACACCCTCGTCGAGGCCCCAGCCGGACCAGACTCGGCCCGAGCCCTTGCCGCGGGCCTTCGCACCGATGTAGGGCTTGGCGCCGGTGCCGGTGGAGACGTATGCGCCGTCCTGCACGAGCGGCACGAGGAAGACGTTCTTCGCGGCCGCCACGGTGAACCACCAGGACCATTCCGTGTAGTACTCCTTGCTGCGGTTGTCCTTGTCCTCGGCCTTGACCTTCACCTGATAGGTGCCGGGGGCGCCGAACGCGAAGCTCCACGTTCCGGTGACGGAGTGCGAGAGGAGGTCGAAGACGTTAGCGGGCGAGGAGGCGTTGTACACGAAGCTCGTCGTGGCGAAGCCGCCGGGGCAGCTGATTGTGACCTTAAGCCCGTTCGTCAAATCGTTCAGCACGTCGGACACGGTCCAGTACACCGGCACCAGCGCGTCCTTCGCCACGGTGTAGGCGTTGGACTCGGTGTTCGGGACGTAGCCGGCGATGCTCGTGCCGTCGAGCGACGGCGCGGAGTTGTTGACCACGAAGGAGCTGTTCGTGACGCTGCCGTATGCTGTGTTGGGGGTCAAGACCTCCGCCCAGAAGCGGTAGCGGCCCGGCTGCCCGCTCTCGGACAGGAACACTCCGTCGAGGTCCTTGACGCCAACACGCCAGGGGGCGGTGTCGATGAGGCCCGTCCTCCTCGCGAACGTGTGCTCGAGTTCGAGGACCTTGATGAAGCCCTGGTTCCCGGACGCGGAGATGTTGTCGATGCGCTCGATGTGGAGCAGCACGTCAAGGGGTCCGTCGCGGTACACCTTGCTGAGGCCCACGTCGAGATAGACGTCGTCGGAGTTGTTGAGGAAGTCGGCCTCGGTGAAGTAGTCGAGCGACGGGCGCACGATGATCTGCGGCTGGCTCGTGACGTCCACGAACGCCTTGAACGGCGTGGTCTCCTCGAGTTGGTTGGCGAGGTTGTTGAGGCTCTTGGAAGGTTTCCACTCCTTGGCTTCGTCGTCCCACGTGAGCGTGTCGGAGGCGCCGCGCATGTCCTTGTCGATCAGCACCACGACGACCTGGTTGTTGGTGGTGCCGCCCAGGCTGAAGGCGTAGGAGCAGCGGTTGGAGTACTCGTTCACGCCGATGAACGGCTTCCACATGGCCTCCCACTCGCGCATGCCCTCGTCGTAGAAGCGCCAGCGCGCGATAAGCGCCGTCTCCATGTTGGTGCCGCCGATGTCGTAGAGCGGCGCCGCGTCGGAGGGGTCGAGCTCGAACACGGTGTCGACGCCTTCCACGACGGGATTGAAGAACCTGCCGCCGGAGGAGAATACGGTGTCGTCCCCGCAGGAGATGCTGGTCACCCAAGGACGGGTGTTCGTGACGGAGATGGTGAAAGGCGAGATTGTGTAGTCCGTGACCTCATTTAGCGGGTCGAAGGCGTCCGTGCTTGCGTCGTTCTTGCAGAACCGGACGCCGAACAGCGGGCTTGACGGGCCGTCGTTGAACTTGACGACGGCGGCGCGGTCGCCCGTAGTCGTGGAATTGTCGTCGAAGCGGATGCCCTTCCCGAACGAGCCCGCAACATCCGGCCCCACGGCCCAGTTGGCGGAACTCACGAGGTTTGAGGCGTCGGCGTTCATCGGCTGCAGGAAGGCGTAGAGCATGTTGCCGTCGAGATCCTGGTATGGCTCGGAGAGCGTGAAGGAGATGCGCGCCTCTTCGCCTTCCGCGAACGTCGTCCTCTCGATCACGACGTTCGCCTTCTTGGACTCTGCCACGGTTACGGTGATGGGATCTCCATCTACGGCGGAAAGATCCACTGTCTCTCCGTCAGGGCTTGTGACGGTTATCTTGGTGTGCGAGTAGACGCCGGCGTAAGGGTATTTCACTGTGACAGGCAGCACCAACCGGCCGTTCTTCACCACGGGGAGGATGTTGGTGAATGTCTCGGGGTTGATGGCAGTCGCGGCCTTGTCGCTCTCGCGGTCCCACTTCACGGTGTATCCGTGGTAGCCGGCGGAGTGGGTGTAGGCCGACTCGCCACCCTTGCCGCTGCTGCGGTAGCCGTCGGCGACGGAGATGTGGAATTCATACCCCTTCTTCTCGGTGAGCACGAAGTCCGGAGGGATGACGTCCTTGACGTCAGAGTCGAGGATGCCGATCACTGGATTGCATGGATAGATCTTGAAGGAGCAGGCCGTCGTGTTCATGGTGTAGGCGGCAGCTGCGTCGGAGGGGCCCGCTATCGACGGGGTGAACTCGATGGGCTCGCTCTCGGCGCCGAGCGCATAGAGGTACGCCTGCCCCGTGAGCTGTCCGGCCTTGACGACGACGGTCGTGTCCTGGCGCGTCCAGTTGTTCTGCCCGTTGATCGAGCTGTCAGCGTACATGAGCTGCGACACGTCCGCGACGCCGATGGAGTTGGTGGCGAAGAGCGTGGCCGCGCTGCGCGTCACGGTCTTCATGTTCAGGTTCACGATGACATCGGCCGAGTACGCCTCGGACAGGTGGACCGTGAGCGTTGCCACGTGGTTGCGCCAGTTGGTGGGGCAGTTCACGCTCTCCGTGTCGATCGTGAACCAAACGGTGGGCGGCAGCGCCTCGGTCACCTTCACGACGCGGTAGGTGAAGTTGGAGATAAGGTGGTTGCCGGTGGCGAAGGAGTTCTGGCGCTCAGCGCAGAGATAGATGTACGCCGTGCCCGTCCCGTTAGTGGAGAGGCCGCGGAGCGTGAACGTCTTCTCGGAGTCGCCGGCGGCGAAGGAGACGGGGTGCACCATCTGGCCGTAGTCGTTAGGGCCGATGAGCTCCATGCCGTTTCCGAACTCCACGGCGGTGGAGACGTTCGTGCCAGTCTCGTCAGATATCCACACGTACACCGTGCCGTTCGTGGCGGCGGCGCCGCCTTCAATCACGATCCTAGGCTCCGCGTTGGCCATCTCGGAGCTCTCGGGTATTGAACGCCAGTATCTGACGCCCTCGACGTCGATGGAGGCGGAGTCGAAGTCCAGCGTCTTGATGTACACCGGACCCTGTCCGTAGGAATCGGCCGCATCGGTGAGGTTGTAGTTCATGTTGAAAGCCACGCCCACGCCCGGGTCGTCACCATAGAAGGAGAGGTCGGCAGACACGGTGTCGGACGCGTTGCGGATGTCCCACAGCTTGCCGGGGCCGAGGTCCATGAACTTGAACGCGCCGCCCTCGTACACGACCTTCATCGGCGCGGCCATGTCACCGGGCTTGACGGTGTACGAAAAGTCCATCTCGCAGAGCTTGCCGGTGTCGCCATACTGGGTCACGCGCGTGAGGCGTGCGTAATGATCCTGCCCGCTGATCGAGACTGCGATCGTCGGCGGGTTGTAGGCGAAGTCGAACACCTCGCTGCCGGCGCCCTTGTACTTGAGGTTCCAGGGCGTGTCGTATGCGCCGCCCACCGAGTCGTTCAGTAGGATCATCCTGAACGTCACCTCGGAGCCTATGCGCGCCGGCGACGTCTCGGGATATGATGACGTCGAGTCCATGCGCAGAATGTTCCCCGCCGCCGATGCGTCGAACGGGACAATCGCCGCGCACGCCGCGAGGGCGCCTGCGAGAATCGAGAGCTTGTTCTTGGCTTTCATGTTGTACCTGCCTTCCTTGAACTTTAAATCATTTGCCGTCCGCCGACGGCCTTCCCGCCGGGTGCACGGATTGCTGTTCCTGGGCGATGCGCGCGAGCACCGTCGCCCGCGCTTCATCGCGCTTCCTGTTCAAATCCCTCTCGGCGGCGTTGCGCCGCCCGACGAGATACTTCCACTCGGGATACTTCATCGGATTCGCCTCGAGCTCCGCCACCACCTGCGCGTCCGTCGCGTCCGCGCCCACCACCGCGCGCGCGCGCCTGCGCAGAAGCTCCATCTTCCTCGCGATGCCGTTGAGGTCGCGCGCCGCAGCCTTCTGATCGGCGATGTGGCCCTTTAGCTGCTCGCGGTACTTCGGATCCTCCATGCGGCTCAACGGCCTCGCCGCAGGCTCTTGCTGCGCGGGCGCAGACTTGCCTTCGCGGTCGCAGCCAACCGCGAAAACAAGCACAGCCAACGCCGCTGCGCGCGACGCGAAGCATGTTTTCTCTAAGATTGTCATTTGTTTTTCGCCTTTCGA
>CAMOHV010000010.1 GCA_946615275.1 uncultured Verrucomicrobiota bacterium
CCGGTGAGGCCGAGGCGGTCGACGAGGTCGAGCGAGAAGTAGCGCGCGCGCATGTAGGGGACGCCCGCGTACGTCTCGCGGAACCTGGCGCGAGTGACGCCGATCATCTCCGGCTCGTAGGGCGCGCCGACCTTCTTCAGGTTCTCGCGCACCTCCTCGAACGGCATGAGCTGCGCCTTCATCTTCGCGGAGAGCTCCGGCCACTTCGACTTCACGAGCGCGAGCTCCTCGCGCAGCTGGTTGCGCGTGGGGAACTTCTTCGGGAACTCCATCATCGCGCGCTGGATGTGCGCGGGACGGTTCCCGAACAGCTTGGGGAACGTGGCCGCCACTGTGTCGAAGTCGGGCCACCACTTCGCGACGGTCGCGTCCACGTCGAGGTTCGCGATGTCCTGGCGGAGCAGGAACTCGATCGTCTTCGTGGATATGAGCGTGCCGATGCCCACCTTGAAACCGTGCGAGACGGGGAGGCCGTTGTGGCAGAGGTCCTCCATGTCCCAGTAGTGCGAAACCTGGTGCTCCGTGCCGGAGGCCGGGCGCGACGAGCCCATCGCCTGCATGGCGAAGGCGCTCATCACGAGGCCCGCGCAGAGCTTCTCGGTCTCGGCGATGTCGCCGGAGGCCGCGCCGGCCGGGTTCGACAGCGACTCGCGCAGCGGCCCCTGCACGAACTTCCACGCCGCCGGATGGATCGCCTCGCTGCCGACCGCGTCCGCGAGGATCCAGTCCGCGCCAGCGGGGATCTTCGCGATAAGGTCGGCGTAGCCGGAGGCCACCATCTCCTTCGGCGCCTCGGCGGCCACTTTGGAGTCCACGATGCAGCCGAGCGGCGCCTTGCACGTGAGCGTCTGCTTCATGCCGTCCTTCGTGATCGACGCGCCGTAGCTCGTGTAGCCGTCCATCGAGGCGGCTGTGCCCACCACCATGTACCGGACGCCGGCCTCCTCCGAGGAGCGCTTCACGATGTCGTTGATGGTGCCGGACCCCACAGCCACCGGCACGCCGCCGGACGCGCGGATCGCATCGCGCACCTCGTCTATCCACTTGTACTCGGCGTGGAACCATTCGCCGCCGGGGCAGAGCACGTGGCGGTCGCATGCTATGCCCGCGGCCTCGAGCAATTCCTCCACGCGAGCGCCCGCCACCTGGCGAGTGCGTGGGTCTTCCACGATGATCGCCTTCCGCGCGTCGGGGAAGAGCCCCCTGAACATCTTGGCGGCGTCCTCCGTGGCGCCGGCGCGGATCACGCAGGCCTTCGTGTCGGTGGTCTGCTTAAGAGCTTCGTCGATGAGTGACATGTCAGTCTTCCTTCTTTTCTTCTAGATTCCACATTCGACATCCGGCATCCGTCACGCTAGTCCTGCACATGGTCGAACGTCTCGACCACGATGGCGGGAGGAGTGCCCGTGTACTTCTCGAGGTCGGCGGGGGTGGTCTCGCCGGAGAGGACGCAGACGAAGTCGACGCCCGCGTTGTCGGCGATCGCCTTGTCCGTGTAGAGCCTGTCGCCCACGACGGCGATCTCCTCCGGCTTGAACTTCTCGAGCACCGGCGCGAGGAGCGTGGGGGAGGGCTTCCCGAACACATGGCTGGGCTTCATGCCGTTCGTGATCTCGAGGAACTTCATCATGCCGCCGATGTCGGGGATGGGGCCGCGCTCCGAGGGGCAGCAGTTGTCTGGATGGGTGGCGACGAAATCCACGGGGGTCTGGTTGGCGGTGCGGATGGGGCACATGGGGCTCGGCGGGCAGTTGCGCATGTTCCAGAGGCTTGTGGCGTCGGCGAGCTTTGCGTAGGTGAGCTCCTTGTCGTAGGTGAGGGCGATGAGCTCGTTGCGCTCGGGATCGTAGTCGAGCGAGACGTCCGCGTCGGCGAGGCGCGCTGCCATGTGCGCCTTCACCTTCTCGCTGGAGATGAGGTAGACGCTCCTGTAGCCCTTCTCGCGGATGTACGACTCGAGCGTGATGAGCGGGGTGAGGATCTGCTCGGGGATGACGGGTATGGCGGCGCCCGCGATCTTCTTCATGTACTCCTCGGGGCACTTGGAGGTGTTGTTCGTGAGGTAGAAGAAGCTGAAGCGCCCAGAGTTGGTGGAGTCGATCACGAACTTGACGGCCGGGGCGATGGGGTGCGGCCCCATGAAGAGCGTGCCGTCAAGGTCGCACACGAAAGCCTTTTTCTTGGATATGTCGAATGCCATTTCCTGTCCTCGATCAATCGTCGTCTTCCTCTGCGGCGCGGCGGCGGGCCTCCTCCGCGCGCTTCTTGGCCTTGCGGGCGCGGGCGAGCGCGTCATCGCGGGCCTTGAGCACCTGCTTGAGGGTGTCCTGCACCTCGGCTGACTCCGGGACGAGCTCAAGCGCGTGGCGGGCGTTCTTCTCGGCGGCGTCGAATCGGCCGGTCTTCATCTGGAGGACGGCGAGGTTGTTGTAGATGGCGGGCTCCTTGGGGTTGCGGATGAGGCAGCGGCGGAGGTAGGTCTCGGCGCGCGTCCACTGCTCCTGCACGAAGTAGCTCATGCCCATGCCGAAGTTGGCCTGCGGCTCGTCGGGGTCGGCCTTGAGGATGGGCTCGGCGTAGCGGCGGGCGAGGGTGAAGTCTGCGCGGGTGAGCGCCATCTGAAGACCTTCGCGGGGCGTGATCTGCCTGGAGATCATCTGGCGAACCTTCTCCCTGCTGTCGAGGATGCGCTTTAGGGAGGCGTTCTTCTCGTCAAGCTCCTCGGAGAGCCTCATGTCCTCGAGCGACGCCTGCACGTTTCCGGCGAGGTCGGCGCGCTCGGCGCGCATGCGCGCCAGGCGGGCGATGCGCCACTGGACGAAGAGGAAGAGATCGTTGATGAGCGGGCCGGCGTTGCGTGCGGGGCCGCCGGAGGCGTAGAACTCAAGCATGCGGGCGCCGAGGGCGCGGGCGTTGGCCACGCCACGCGCCAGGTCGGCATCGTCCATCCCTTCGGGGCGCGAGACGACGCCGGAGCAGGGGGGGATGGCGTGGCCGTCGCGCTTCCAGATGTCGAAGCCGAGCTGGACTGCGACGTCGACGAGGCGCTCTTTCTTGTCGCGCACCCAGCTGCGGAGGGCCATGCCGCCGCCGACCTCAAGGGACAGCCTGTCCTCGGGATCCGAGACGCCGCGCACGCGCAGATGCGCCTGATAGGGGCTGTTGTCCCTGTCGATCATCGAGACGGGGCGAACGTCGCGTCCGTCGCGCGCGGCCAACAACTCCAGATACGGGTCGAAGGAACCGTCTGTGAAGAGCCACTTCACCGGACCGCACTCGGCGATGACCTCGTCGGCATAGTCGGACATCATGCCGAGCATTGCGCGTGCGCGCGCAAGGCGGCGCCCTGGAACGACTGCAAGGAGGATCAAGAACGGAATCCCGACGGTGCCGATGCGCCTAAGCATGCGAGTCACGCCCGGCGAGACGACCTCGGGCCGGGACTCGATGTCCTGGCGGAGGTCGGCGAAGCGCTGGAGCGCAAGGCGGCGATGGTTCCGGCAGAGAGCGTCGATGCCAAGCACGGCGAGCGCGAAGACCGACGTGGCCGCAAGGGCGAACATGAACATGCAGAGAAGAAAGTGCGACGAAACCATCTCGGGTTTGGGGAACCATGTCCAGAACCATAGCGCGTCGATCTGGCAGAACTGCGCGAGCGCGAGAAGGCCCGCGAAGAGGTAGACGGCGCCGATGTGGTACGGGAGGAACTGCTCCTCGTCGGCCGCGCGGGGAAGGAGGATGATGCACACCGCAGTGGGCACGATCACCACACCAATCGAGATTACCCATCCCAGCAGCGAGGCGGACGAGGTGACGCGCGACCATATAAGGAGCGCATATCTGAGCGGAAGATCACCTATCGAAAGCCCCGCCGCCTCCATTCCGCCCATCTGCACGAACGACGCGCAGTTGCCGAATATCCCCCCCAGCATGCCCATCACGAAGAGAAACGTCATGTGCCACTTCGAGACCTGCTCGATGAAAGGGTTCATGAGGGGCATCTCAAACGAAAGCACGTGCCTCGCCGCCATGAAATAGACGCCCCAGCATAGAATCAGAAGGCCTATTCCAAGCGGAGACTCGGCGGAAAGGATGCCGAGGACGAACATCGCCGCATACGCCACAAGCAGCTTGCCGCCCTGGAGGAAGGCGAAAAAGAGATAGAGCGCGAAGACCGCAAGAAGGGTGAGGAAAGTCACGGAGGAGAAGAACTGTCCGGAATGCCACACAGGATCGGAGAAGGCGAAGAGAAGCGCGCCTACGCCGGCGGCGATCCGCGCCACGAAATACCGCGCGCGGGAGAACTGGAGCCTCAGGCGCAGGGTGAGCGCCATTATCTCGCGGAACATCAAGTAGGCAAGAGCCGTCGAGACGCCCACACTCGCCTTTCCGAGAATCGAGAGAAGGGAGATCCCGCCGGAGACGGACGTAAGCTTGAATATCCCGGCGGCGATCGCTCGCCATATCCCCGGAAAGAGACTCTGCGGGGGGCGCGTCCCCGCCGCCTCCGCAGCATCCTGCCACACGGAGGGCTCCATCATGGGGAACGACCAGAAGAGCATAAGGCAGAACACAACGCCGCCAAGCGCGGCGGCGACCAGATAATCCGAAAACGAAAGCTTGTCGATCACTACAGGCTGCTGCTCGACAAACGTCTCCTGTTCGACTTCATTGTCGTCTTCGTATTCATCTTGATATCTTTTCATCTTCCGCACTCCTTTCTGCTTGAAGCGGCGAGAACGCCGCTTTCGGATTTCTGCCGTGCCTCTACCGTCTTATACACAAAAGGAGAGCGCGAACGCGCTCCCCTTCCATGCTTGAACGCCCTTCGCTCATGCGCGGCGCTTGCGACGCAATGCGAGAAGCGAACCACCCACCAGCAAAAGCAGCCCACTGGTCGGCTCAGGGATCGTCACCGACGCAGTCCAGGCATTAACGGAACCGGCTGAAATGCTGCCGTCCGAGATGTAGTTGGAAAGGGAATCATACGTCATGGTGGGACTTGTCCATCCTTCAGTGAATTCGGAACCATCCCAATTTAACATTTCTATATAAAACGAATAATCCGAACCATAAGCCGATACATCGGCATACTGAACACCAGTTCCAGATGATGTTGCCGGAGCTGCGTATGCGGGCGTAGAGAATGGCTTCCCATCCTGATCGACGAGCTGAACATAATCCTCGTTCCCACTTTTGTCAACAGCGACCAAAGCCGCATAATTGTAATTTTGAGGATTGTTATTAACCTGCCAATAGAGGACATTCGCCTTCAACCCCAACGCGGCAGAAACCACAAAGGCGAAACATACCATTTTACTTAGCGATTTCATTTTTCTGTCCTTTCACGTAGAATTACCAGCCAATCACACCCGCGCCAGTACCAGCTTGATACCAAAATCCAACACCTGCAGGAATAGCAACAGCATCCGTTTCTGTCTCAGTCACATTATAGGTGGTTTGGGCTGTTGTTTGCCCTTTCTTCTTAGGCAGAGTCATAGCAGAGCCACTTGTCGTCTTAACAAGATAGGTCCACTTTGTTCCATTATACGTGTAAGTACGATAACCACCGGGCACATTCACAAGAATTTTATCACCCGTCGCAGGCTGACCGGACGTCCAGTTGAACGAATTTGGACTCAACGCCGTTGTTCCGGGGTTGGCGACGAGCGTCGTCGAGCCGGCGGCGATCGTCGTGGTGGCTGCTGCAGTGGAATACTGGCCGAACAGGTAAATGGGCGAAGAGGTAGCCGGATTCGAACGGTGGAGCCAAAGTGCGTCGCCGCGCGCCATGCGCGCAGTGTCGGCCCCCTCGGTCGTAGTGGTGACCGTGCCATCTGTTATGATGGCCGGCGCCCAGTATAGAACATTGTTGGATGCCTTCTGGAGTTTCCACCCCTGATAGGTGTTGCCGGACTTGCGTATGATGTAGTCGTTTTCCGAGAGGTTCGTCGTCTTCACTACGTTGGAGACGAACGTGCCCTGCGTGGCGGCGGCGCAGTCAACCCAAGGAACGGAGATGATCAGGTTTGTGGACGTGGTATCCGCCAGCGCAAGGATTCCGAACGTGTTGGCGGAGGTGAGGGTGCCCGTCGCGAAGGCGGCGGACGCCATGCCCACGGCGCCGAGTGCGATAAGATTGCGGAGTTTCATTTTCATGCTCCTTGTGGATTAATTGCGCTGGACCTTGAAGAAGTTCTTGTCGCCGTTCTTGGGAACGATGAGCGTGATCTCCTTGGCGGCGTCGCCGTTGACGGGGGCCTGGGCGGCCGCGCCGGTCTGGGCGGCGGGCGTCTCGCCGGCGGCGACATTGTACTGGAGATAGGGAACCGTGTTGGCGACGGTGAGATAGACATTGTCCCCAATCACCTTGATGGCGGTGATCTTCGGCTTGGGGGCGTCGGCGGGCGGAGGAGCCACCTGGGCGACCTTCACGCCCGTGGAGGCGGAGGAGGAGGCCAGCTCGCCGTCCTGCGCGGCCACGTCGTTCTTGACGGCCGCATAGCCGTTGACGGCCTTGGGCTTGCCGGCGGCGTTCAGCCCGGCGACCGCATAGACGGGATTGCCGTCCGTGTCGACCGCGCCGTTTGCCGTGCGGGTGTCGAGCAGATAGATGCCATACGAACCATCGGCGTACTGCGCTGCCTTGTCGGCCTTCACGACGTACATCACGGGCGGGCACTTGCCGTCTTTCGCAATTGGAGCGGAGAGGACGAGCGCGTTGTTCACCGGATCGACGCACGTGCCGTCTGCGTTTATCCCCGCAAACTCCGCCCCGTTCTTCGTCCAAACGAGGGCATAGCACTCGCCGTCCATGACGGTCTTGCCGTCGAGATACGTATCAGGGCCCTTCGTCGAGAAGGTAATAAGCGTGTCCAACTCAGCCGTCGCGGCGAAAGCCAGAGCGAACGCACAAAACACAAACAGTATTTTTTTCATTTTTTGTCTCCACCTTTTCCAAAGCGTGATGCTAGTTTACCAAACCATTTGATGTAGCGCAAGGGGGTAAATGATTTTTTTTCATTTTTCCAAATCCGCTCATTTCACCAGTCCCGTGGCTCTGGCGCGCCAGTAGGCGGCCATGACGTGGGCGGCGCGGCAGACGCCCGACGCGGCGAGGTCGGAGCGCCGGATGGTCTGCTCCAGGAAGCTGCGCTCCATCTCCGGCCTCGGGCAGCCCGGCGCGATGAGCTGCGTGAGCGCCAGCTCGCCGTCCCAGCACATCCCGTAGTGCTTCGCCTCCGGGTTCTTGAGGCACGGCTCCGCCCTGCCCGCCGCGATCTCGGCGAACCCGCGCATCGACGACACGATCTTCGCTCGGCGGATCTCGTTCTTCTCGTATGCGAGGATGAGCTCAAGGCTGACGTTCGCCTGGTAGAGCGAATAGCACGGCATCCTCCTTGCGAACTTGCCGCGATCCTCCCCGTTGACGAGAAGCGTCTTGTCGAGAGCCTCGTCGATGTACTTCTCGTAGAGGCCAAGCCAGCGCCCGTCCCCGACGGCAAGATACGCGGCCAGGTATATCATGGGCAGGCGCGCCTGCTCGTGCGGGTAGAGGTCCGGCCCCCACATGGTGCAGATGCCGCGCGGGTCCTTCCCGCCGTCTGCGAGGCCGAAGTTCCAGCCGCGCCCAGGGGTGACGCGCTCCTCCATGAAGCGGGCCACGTCGACGACGAGCGTGCGGTACTCCTCTACAAGCGCGGGCTCGGCCATCGGCGAGTTGACGTACCGCCATAGACCGTGGACCCAGTGCGTGAACTGGTCGCGGCTCGATAGCGAGCAGATCGTGCGCGCGTCGTCCGCGCAGAGCCCGCGCGCCACGAACCCCTTCACGCCGTGGAGCTTCGCGAGGTTGAGGACCCCGCGTGCAACCTTGGCGGCGTCCCGGCGCGTCTCGTCGTCCTTCATTAGGGAATAACGGTCCGCAAGCCCCGAGAGCGCAGTGCCGAGGATGAGCGGGCAGTCGCCCATCCCGGCGCCGTAGCTGCCGCCCTCCTTCCAGTGGAACATGTGGTTGACGCACCCCTTCGACGACTGCACGCGCTCTGGCGGGCAGCCGTACACCAGGCCGGTCTTCTCGTGCCATGTGCCCATGTAGTGCCGCCACCCGGCGTCGCACAGGTCCATCAGGGACGACGGCTCCGCCGCGCAAGCCATCCCGGCCGCGAGGGCCGCAATAGCCATCATGTTCGTCTTCAAGTTCTGCCCGATGACCCTCAATCTCTCTCCCACTTGCCGTCGAAGCTCTGCGGGGGCCTGAGATGTATCGCGTAGCGGAAGGTCTGGTAGGTGCCACTAGACGTGTTGTCGATGCTCTCGGCGGTGAAGTACGCGATAGAGTGGTATCTGAGACCGCGCGTCGTCGAATTGGGCTGGGCCCTCAACATGCGCTTTGTGCCTCCGTATGGGCCGACTGGGTCGATTGTCTCGGATGATGCCTCGGCCATGCTCACATATCTGTCAAGCACGTACTCGTGGCGCATCCCCACAACGTCGCAGAGGCCATACTGGTTGGCAAGAAGAGTTCCCACGTCCACATAGGTGTATGGGGCGGCGCTTGGATTGACGCAGGACCAGGCGATTGCGTTCACGAGGTTCGTGCATTCGGAATAAGGCGTGTCGACCGTGCCGCCGTTGTACCAGAACGTGTCGGTGCCGCCGCGCGCTGCCTTCTCCCACTGCGCACCGGTGGAAAGGTCTATCCAGAAGTGCCCGCCGAAGCGCGTGCGGAACTTGTCGATGACGCTGCCCTTCTTCACCGTGAAGCGCGTCGTGGGCCAGTCGATGCCGTCGACGCTGTTAGACCCGCGAAGGGACGGATAGTACACGGACGAGATGACGCACGGCTTCATGCCCGCTTCCGCGGACTTCGGATCGAGAAGGCGGTAATGCTGTGCCTTCGTCGTCCTGTAGATGGCGATGTAGTAGTCGTGCGTGATCGTCATCGTCTTCTTGTTGATGTAGTACTCGTTGTTGTGGTTTCCCGGCATGGTGTCGAGATAGGCGGCCTCCTCGCTCGAAAGCCCGGCCGTGAACGGGCCTGCGGGAATGCGGCGGAAGACCATCTTCGACTTCTTGTAGTCGTCTCCCCAGCCGCCGTCGGGCTCGTCGGCGCGATACTCCCAGGTGCCGTCCACGATCGAGAGCACAAGCCACTTGCGCACGGCGGCGGCGTTCTCCACCGGCGTCACAGTCACGGAGAAGTCCTTGAACTCGGCCACGTCGAAGCCGGCCGCGGCGGGATCCCACACGATATGGTGGACCCCCGGCTCGAGCTCCCAGAAGTCGCCCTTCGCGCCGAAGCGCTCGAGTTCGATGGTGACGGGAACGCCGTTCGTGGTGAACGTGGCGGACGCCGAGACGTCGCACTTCTCCCCGCCGGAGAGCTCGAAGTCGATGTCCACCTTCGCGTCCCACGGCCAGCGCTGCGTCCAGGCCGTCTTCGCGGTCATCGCGCCGAAAGCGCATCCGGCGGCAAGCATGATGGCGATAGCGATGGAAGATTTCATGTCCGTTCCTCCTGTCATCATTCGTTGAACCACTTGCCGCCGAAGCTCTGCGGCGGATTCAGGTGTATCACGTAGCGGTAGCAGAACTCATTGCCAGATTTATGCGCGGCGTCGGAGACGTTCTGCGCGCTCGCGGAAGCCATCAGCCATTGGGTAAGCTTCTTCTTTTGGCTGTAGCTGTTGCACATCATGCGGTAGTTGTAGTTCTGCTGCGCCATGCCGACGGGGTCGATTCCCGCAGAGGCCGCGGCCTCTGCATCGCCGTTCCACATGTCGAGCACCAGCTCCAGACGGCTGCCCACGAGGTCATAGAGGCCGTAGGGATTCGGCAGATACTTGCCGGCGACGTCCGGCGGGGAATATTCGTATGCGGCGCCGCCGAACGCCCTCCTGTAGCCGTCGGAGATGTGCGCAACGATGTTGGTCAGCGCGTCGTAGGAGTCGTTCACGGTGCCGCCGGCGAGGCCGCCGGGATACGACGACGTGTCGTACCAGAGCCACTTCGAGTCCGGCCGCGCCGCCTTCTGCCACTGCGCGCACGTCGGGAGGTCGATCATGAACCTGTTTCCGCATAGACTGCGGAAGCGCCCCACGATCGAGGTGGGCGTCACCGCGAACTTGGTGAACGGCCAGTTTATGCCCTCCACGGAATTGCTTCCGCGTTGGAAGCACACGAAGCCAGAGGCGCAGACACTTCCGGCATCGGGCATCGGATCTGAAAGATAGGAGCTATTTCCATCCACGATCCTGCACACCTGCGCCTTCGTCGTCTCGTATATCGAGATGTAGTAGTCGCTCGTGAGCGTCGTCGCTGCCGCAGTGAGCACTGTGTTGTCGGATCCGCCGTCCAGGCCAAAGACGTACGTCTTCTCGTCCGCCGTGTAGCCGCGGGTGAAAGTCCCTGCGGGGATGCGGCGGAAGACCATCTTGGATGTCTTGTATTCGAGGTCCTGCCAAGGACGGCCGGTCGCGTCCTTCTGTTCGTCGCCGAGAGCGACGTATTGGGCCGCGCCCGTGTCGAGGTCGATGACGATCCACGCGTGCTCGTCCGCCGAACACGCCTTTGCGGAGATGTCGAGCGCGCTGATGGCCCCCGCATATCCGCATGCGGTCGGATCCCAGACGAGGCGATGCACTCCGCCGGTTAGGCTGAAGGGCGACATCGAAAGGCCTGTGCCGCAGTCGAGGGCGATCTCGTGGCGCACGCCACCGTTGACGAACGACGCCGTCAGCTCCACGTCGTTCGTGCCTTCCGGCATGGTTACGTCTATGAGGACGCGGGTGTCCCACGGCCAGTTCTGGCGCACCGTGAAGCTGAAGTCCGAGGCGGCGCCCGCCGAAAGAGCGCCGAGCAGGCACGCCGACGAGGCAATGTTGAAAATCGATCTCATCTTCTTCTCCCGTCCTTATCTGATAATGAACGCCGTGCCGAGGTTCTCCAGCAGCAGATCGCACGTCCAGAACTCCGTCCCGTCGAAGGAGAGCGCGGCCGAGACCTCGCCCTTCACGCCGCCGAACGAGACCTTCGGGGAGAGGACGCCGTAGCCGCCCACGGCGGGGAGCGTCCAGGACCCTATCGCGGCGCCGTCCTTGACGGAGGTCGAAAGCGTCGCGGAGGCGGCGCCTTCCGAGGCGGCTGCCCAAGCGTCGGACCATGAATAGAGGCGCGGGGACGAAACCTTCCGGAACGGCCTGGACGATGCGTCGGGGAAGACCGTGGCGGAGGAGCCGACGGCGAGCCGCACGGTCTTCTCGTCGACGACGGCGGTGCCGTCCGTCTGGCTCAGCGTCACGTCCACTGCTCCCTGCCCCTGTACGGGGACGATGGACGGCAGGGCACACGATCCGTCGAAGGACGCGCCTCTCTCGACAGTCGCCGACGCCGTCTGGCGCGTGACTATGTTCGAGAAGGTCAGAGTGGCCGAGACCGCGCCGTCGGCCCAATGCCATGCGAGCGGCGCCGACCTGTCGAACACCACGGCCCAGGAGCGGGCGTCCAACGGATTGCGGTACACCACGGGCACCGCGAACGCGGCGGCCATGGCCAGAATCCCCGTAAGGAATGCGATTTTTCTCATGCTGCGCCGTCCTCCTCTCCGAGCATGGAATCCAAACGCCACGCTCGATGTTAAATGCGCTTAGGCAATATGATACCATATCACGGGTGCTTCCACAACCCCCCGCAATCGGTTACGCAATCGGGCTTGGATGCGCACGTTCTACTAGGGGGCGATTCTAGGACGAGTAGGAGGATAGGACAATAGGAGTAGGCCAATAGGACAATAGGAACAAGACAATATGGCACCCCTGATTCTCCATTCTCAATTCTCCATTCTCAATTCTCAATTCTCAACTCTCAATTCCCTGAACGGGCTGGCAGCCCGTTCTACTAGATGCGTACATAGTAGAACGCGCGGCTCGCGCGTTCGCCGAATCACCCTCTAGGGCAGGGCGCGGACCCCGGCCGCGCCCCAGCGCGAAATGAGATTACGGTGCGGACGAAATCTCAACCCCTCGATCGCAGTTAAATGCGATTCCCGCTCCTATTGTCCTCTTCTCCTACTCGTCCTCTTCTCCTACTCGTCCTAGATCGGCGGCATTGAGCCGGAGCGCTGGTTGTAATTGATTATCAGGTGGATCGCCATCGCCAGGAAGGCGATTACGGAATAGATGTAGTCCTGCATGGCTCCTATCCCCCTGCGCCAAAGAGCTGTATGACGTCATTTCCGCCCGTCAGCCGAACGGGACGGGGCGAAGTCCAGGACGAAGACCGTCTCGCCGGGGAGCTCCAGCGCATGTTTGCCGCCGTCGAAGCGCCATTCGCCGCCGGAGAGGAGCTCCTTCGCAAGCGCCCTGCCGGAAAGCGAGGTGAGGGTGGCGGCGGCCTTCTCGGCGGAGAGGTTGTACACCGTTGCGTAGCGGTCACCGAACTGCTCGGTGATCACGTTCGGGCTGTCGGAGGCGAGCAGCCTGTTCACGGGGCGCCACCCGGCCTCGCCCACGCGGATGCAGACGGGCATGTACTTCTTGAAGAGGTGGCGGTCGCGGTTGTAGTAGGCGGGGGTGGAGAAGTAGTGGCTCTTGCCGGAGGCGACGGGGGAGAAGAAGCTGGGGTACATGCCGTACGCGAGGGCGCGCTGCATGTACTTGTCCACCTTGTCCGGAGTGAACGCGCTGAAGTCCGTGTTCATCAGGAAGCAGAACGGCTTGGCGCCCGCGAGGCAGCGGGAGTACATGAAGGTGGAGTCGGACCACGGGGTCCACCCTCCCTTGCGGCCCCAGTTGGTCTCGGTGCCCATCACGTCGAGGTGCGGCGCGAGCCACCACCATGCGAGGGGCGTGCCGTTGGCCATCGTGCGGCGGCCGATCGCGCGCGCGCGCCGCCACGCGCCGCGCACATACTCGTAGCCCATCATCCCCTTGAAGACGCACGGTCGGAAGTCGCTCGAGGAGAAGACGAGCGGGGTGTCCATGCCGGCGAAGTTCCTGCGGTTGAAGTCGAGCTGCGCCGTGACGTACATCTCGGACGAATCGACGTACTCTCCGTCAAGCCCCTCCGGGAACTCGCCCTTGTAGCGTGCGGAGAACCCGGCGTCGCCGAGCTTGGCGGCGAACTCGCCGTCCGGCCCCTGCCCGGGCGCGCAGTTCATGTTCCAGACGATCCCGTTGCACCAGGGCGTGTCGAGGATGCGCCCGCATGGATTGCCGCCTTCGTCCTTGATCGCGCACCTCTTCCATGCGCGGGCGTATGCGCTGTAGCCCCTCTGCCCCTTCGGGATGGCGGCAAGGCGGTTCGCCTCCGCCACGCATTCGCCCATCGTGGCCTGCTTGCGCCCGTCCCGGCCCTTGATGGACATCCACCACGTCGTCGGCTCGGTGTAGCGGTATGTCGTGATGCCATGCTCGTCGTCCCACTTGGCCTCGGCGTCGCCCTCCTTTATGGCGAAGCCGAAATCCTCCCAGCCCTCCACCTTGGATATGGGCTTGAAGGCCATCCAGTTGCCCTGCTTCGTCTGCTTCACCTCGTTGTATTCGGGGAACAGCTTCTGGTACGCGGCGAGCGCGCCCCTGAAGCCGTCGGCGGCGGCGAACGGGAACACGACGAATCCGAAGCGCGCGGACTTCTTCTCCGGGACGAGCGCGAAGTCGAAGGCGGCGTACATGAGACGCATGCCGGCCTGGAGGGAGAGCCGCGAGAAGGCGGGGCAACGGGGGTCGAAGCCGATCGCGACTCCCTGCCCGTCAACGGACGCCGCGATGAACGGCCAGCGCGAGTAGGCGCCCGCGCCGCATGGCACGGTGGAGACGTCGCGCAGATCCAGCCTGGAGTCCGTCACGTCAAGCTGCGACCGAGGCGTGTTGAAGAGGATCCGCCTGGAGCCGCCGATCGGCTTCGCCCACACGAGCGTCAGCGCGCGGTCGACTCCCTGGAGATCCTCCGAGGACACCTCGAAGAACTCTGCGCCGTCGCGCCCGGAGCGCTTCACCTCGACTCGCACGCCCTTCGCGTCGCCCTCCGCGCGGCAGAACCCTCCGCCGGCCCGCGCGTCGCGCAGGAGGAAGCACGGCTTCGCGAGGGGGCGCTTCGCCGTCATGGGGATGCCGTCGAAGAGCATCGGTCCGCCATCGCCGCCGAACACCTCCACTACCGGCGAGCGGAACCTGGCGCGGAGCGTCAGGTCGGACCGTGCCATCAAATAGACCGAGATGCCCCGTATAGGCTTCGCCGGCATCAGCATCACCGAGCGCGCGCACCATCCGCACGGCGTGGGAGGGAAGAACGCCTTCTGCCCCCAGAGATGCCCGCCGTCCATGTATGACACGTCCACGTATATGAGCGCGTCGCCGGACGCGTCGCCGGAGTCGATCCTCCCCTCCGCGCGGATCCTCACCGGCGCCGGCTCCTTCTGCTTGAGCGCAACGCTCCACACCACTCCGCATTTGCGCTCCTTCTCCTCGGACACGCGGCAGACGTATTCGCCGCCCTCGAGCGTGAAGCCGCCCATGTACGGACGCGCCTTCGACGATTCAAGAGGCATCGTCTTCAACGCGCTGGAGCTTTCGACGGCCGCCAGCACGTCATCTTCCGCCGCCGCGCGCGGCGCCGCCATCGCGCACGCCGTCAACACCGCGCACATCCGCGCGGCCGCAATCATGTTTCCTGTTTGCATTTCAGCTGTCTCCTTTGGGTTTGATTGTGGATAAGCAACATCGGCAACGCCACCCAGAAAAACGGCCAGGCATAGCCCACAAGACGATCAAGGGATGGGCCGCTGAACGGCGCAAGCAGCCAGAAGACGAGGCCGATGATGAACGAATACTGGATGTAGAATGGGAATTGAGAATTGAGAATTGAGAATTGAGAATTAGGGGGCGACTCATCTTGACATCTTGTCCTGGAAACGCACCTGAGCAGGAGAACGATCGCGCCGGGGAAGTACAGGAACCAAAGAGCGAATGTGCGCAGCACGACGCCCGGCATGAATTTGTATATCCCCACCTCATGCACGTTGCCCATCTGGAGGAAGGCAGGCAGCGCGCATTTCCACACCGGCGGATCGGGATAGTACCACGGCAGGCGCGCCG
>CAMOHV010000011.1 GCA_946615275.1 uncultured Verrucomicrobiota bacterium
CTTCTCCGATCTTGTCGGAAGGCTTGAGTGGAATGGCGATGCCGTGAAGGAGCAACGGAGGCTGAGGGATGAATGGTAATGGCTATCTTCTCGACACCAATGCAATCGTCCAACTGCTAAAGGGCAACAAGGAGCTGATTGCCGTCCTTAGCACCGCTGATTTCATCGCCACATCAATAGTCGCCGAGATGGAGTATCTTTCTTTTCGGGGTTGAGCGATGCTGATGTGGCGCTGTATCAGACGTTTCGGGGGTGTAACGGCGCGAAAGTGATGGTATGGGTTTGCGATGAGAAAACACCCTAGGGAATTAGGGTCGAATCACAGGGGAATCGCGCGGGAATCCATTGGCGGTCACATGGGATACATATGGGATCGTTAATATAAAAATCCCCAGGAGGTCCACCTCGTGAAAATCATGCCTGAAAAGGTCGGGTGGTCTGGCACCTGGGGATGTGGGTTTAGTTTGAATGGATGATCGTAACCTCGTTGGTTTGGGCTGCGGCGCGCTGTGCGGCACGGATCGCCGCCAGCTCAGGCGGCAGGTGGGCCGCCTCCCACGCGGCCTTGATTGACTCCGATCGTGCTTTGGCCGCCGCTACTGCCTTGGCCCGCGCCTCTGGGTCGGCAGACCTCACCTTACGTCCAGCGGCGGTGTGGACGTAGCCGTCCGAATAAAGCGTAGCCACGTAGATCAACTTGGTAGTCTCGTTGGTGAGGAGATATTGCCCCATGGGACTGCCGTGCCAGGCACGCCGACCGGTCTCGCTCTCCATGTCGCGCCAATACTTACGATTCAGCAGGCCCAATGAATCCTGTAAGTCGCCCTGAGTCCAAACGTTTGTTGACCCATCGGCATACTGTGTGACAGCGACAATGTTGGTGTCTGCCGACCAAGTGACTGTCGCCACTAGCATTATCAAGGACGTTGCTAGATATTTCATGGTGATTCCTCGCTGGTTACTGTTAGAACGTCGTTTGTGACCGGTTATTCAATGATGCGGACACGTGTATTGACGAATGATGCTCTCCCACCATGGCCAGGCATGAGAAACCCTTTAATCTGCCATACCCCATTGGTGTGGACCGTCGGCTCGGGCGTATAAGACGCCCCGACCATGAAGTTGTAGTTGGTCGCCGACTCTAGGGGGTAGTCGTACGGAAAATCCGTAAATGTCAGACGTGGAGACAGCTCCATCCAATCTGTGGCATTGGTGCTCGCGATTGGACGGTAGTAGACCAGTATCTCGGTGCTATCCGGGAGTATCGCCGTGCGCTTCGCGATCGCGATATGGACATAATCATTGGTGACATACGATCCGTTATCGGTGATGTACGGATCATTGATGGATACGGTCGCCTTGCTGCCTCCGTAGATCACGCCCATGATTGCCATGACTAGCAGCATAAATGTTGTGCCTGGCGGCAGATCGCGCCTAGATGACCGTGCAATCTGCTTTAGCAGCCCAATCATGCCTATCGCGGCGAGCAACAACAGGCCGATCACGCATGCCCACAATGCGGCCGCCTCAAATCCAGCGATTACCTCACTCACTGGAACGCCTCCCACGTGATCGTACCATTGTTGTAGACGGGCCGACATTTATGCACGCCGTCTGTGCAGAGGATACCGTCGGGGATGTCAAACGTACCTTTACTCGTGACCTTGACGCCCCCCTCCTGGAAGAACTCGAAGGCGAAGAAACCCTGTCTGGCCGATGTCGTAACCGTGCAGACCCATGCGCCACTCGAACCACTCCATGTCACAGAGATGTCGGTCGTGAATCCGTTCTCCTCCCGCTCCCATGCCAGCGGTGAGAGAGCCTGCGTATACCTAAGATAAGGGTGAGTCTCCGCGACCACTGGGACTGCCATCGTCACCGTGTTGCCATTGACGTGGATCGAGGTCGCGTCGACGCCGACAAGGTATGAATCCGTCTTCTCGACTGCGAATGCCTCTGTCCCGTCGGCCGACATGAGCGTGATGTTTGACGCCTGGTTGGTGTAGACCTGTGGGGTGTCGCCATGGTATGAGAGTATCCATATTTGCCCAAACGTCGTTACCTGTTTCTCGTACTCCAGACCGCCGGCGAATACCGTAGTCGGTGTCGATATCCACGTCGTGTTGCTTGGAGCGGGTGCGCCTAGCCCCGACGTCGTGCCGGACCATCCTCGAGGCGCATACGCCTCTCGAGCACGCGCCTCCAATTCCGCGACGGCGGAATCGGTGTAGGCGGCCGCCGATCGCACGGTGCGCTCCAAACCATTGGTTTCGGCCCAGATCGTTATGTAGGTGTTTGTCTCAGTGAACTGCAGCAGGCGGAGTGTGGGGGGATTGACGCGCGAGTTGTAGTTGGTCACCTCGCACACGACGTTGCTTCCGGAGTAGAGGCGGTAGATGAGCGAATTTTCGGCGCGCATGTCCGCTATCTCCTGTTCGATGGGCAAGACCGCTGCCGCGGCGGCAGCCGTGGCGTCCGTGCGCGTTGCGATACGCCCATTCTGCACCATCGTCACACGTGCCTCTCGTGTCGCAATGATATCGACATACTCTCCAGACGTATTATCATATAGGGGATAGCTGAATTCCAGGGCGGCTTCCGCCGCTTCACGAGTTGGATGAAAACTCTCCATGTACGGCAGTGAATTGTAGTCACTGCCGGTAATCAACCACGGGAGGTCTGGATATGGAGAATCCTCGATAATTATAACATCGCGGGTCTGTCCATCGCTGAATACCCAATCCGTATAATTGGTCTGTACCTTGTATACAGCGAGGTCAGATTTATCCCTCATTGCGCGTGAGAGTGCGTTTGTCGCCTCGTCGGCGTAAATCGTCGCGGGCATGAGGCTCTGATGTTGCTGCAGCGCGGACATGGCGCGGTTGGAGACGGTCTCGTAGTCGGCGGGGGCGAGGCCGGAGAATGTCACGTTTGTCACGACCTGGGCGTCATTGCGGATAGAGCCGAGCGGCGCAGTCTGGACGGATGCGCCAAGCGCGGAGAGGCAGAGTGTGAGCAGGATTGCCGCCGCGCCGCCGCCGAGCTTGTGGATTATCTCGTTGAGCTTTGCGGCCATGTCGTCCATTGTATGCAGCTCCGGCAGGGCGTCCACGCCGTCAAGCGGCTTGCCGCCGTCCGCGCCTGGATCCATGTCCAGTGTCGAGCCGTATACAAGCGCGGGAGAGTCCGTCACCTTGATTTTGGCGGAGATCGGGTATGTTTTGACGCGCCCGTCCGCATATCCGGCCGCAAAGTAGATCGGGGACGTGCCGAGCTTGAACGCGGCGGACTCCTCCGCCGTGAATCGGATCGAGAGTTGGTCGCCCTGGGCGACGTGTTCGAACGTGCGCACCACGCCCTGGTATTTGGCGAGCAGCCGCGCGGCCGTCTCCGGCGCCGTGAAGCAGATGGGGGCGGGCGTGTCGCCCTTTAATATGGTGGGAATGGCCATGTTACGGGTCTCCAAGGTGGTTTGCAGGGTGGTTTCAGTCGACGCGCAGCGTCCATTCGCCGTCGATGTTGACAGCGGTGAGAGGGTGGGCGCCGCCGTTCTCGTCGGATGCGGTGGCGACCACGACGTTCCCGGATACGCGCGGAGTCACGGTCAGAGTGCCCGCCCCGAGGTAGGTCTCATTTCCCCGGGCGTCTGTCGCCACGACCTCATACTGCGCGTCTCCGGACGCCGGGAAGCACGCGGGCGAGGCGTAGCCGGTCCAGAGTCCGCTTGGATGCTCGGCGCAGTGGACGACATAGTGGTCGTCGGTGCCCGGGACCCCGATGCGGACCTCCAGGCCGGTGACGTCCGCCGGGACATTGCGCAGGGCGAAGTGCCAGGACGACAGCTGGGCGGGGCGCCATGTCACGAGGGGGACGTTGAGTTGCGCGGGGCAGATCACGATGAAGGCGTTGCAGAGTTCCATGGTCAATCCTCCTGGGCGTCTGTCTCGACGGTGACGGGCTCCGCCGGATCGGGCAGCTTCATCGGCTCCACAGCGTTGCGCGCGACGAGCTCGGCGCGCCTCGCCGTCAGGGAGGCGCTCTGCTCCTGCGTGACCGTGCCGGACGCCACAAGGGCGTCGATCACCGTGGCCGCCGCCGCGTCGCGCACGGCGCGGTCTGCCGCGCTGTTATAGCCGAAGGGCAGAAGGTCGAAGTCCGACATGGCCGGGCGGTGTGTCTGCGCGTCCAGGCGCGCGGCGAGATTGGTGGCCGACGTGCGAAACGCGAACGTGCCGAAGCCGCTGCCGGGGCCGTCAAGCCCGAAGCCGAGGGCGGAGTTCGCGCAGTTCCGCGTACTTGTGTCGCTCGTCGTCCGCGCCGCGCCCACTACCACCGTTGATTCCGTCCAGTTGCAACGTTCCCCGTTGAACATATACCCCCGATGGTGGAAGGTGTCTACACGGTCGATGTCGATGTAGCAATTCTCCATTTTTAGGCTATAGGCGAGATTGGCCGCAACGGGCGAAATCGTGCGGAATTTCATTGTCGAATTGCGCGCGCCGCATTGCTCGAATATCACGCCGAAGTCCTGGGAGTTCGGTTGCGCGGTGGCGGCGACGTTGAAGTCCACGTCGCAAGCGTCCAGGGCGCACAAGTGAAAAAGCCATTGGCTGTTGCGCACCACGGCGTTCGTGCCCTCGATCCGGCAGTTCTCCAGGTAGAGAAGTTGCAAGGCCGCGCGATTGTTGGCCCCGGCGTTCACGGACGGAATACGTGGGTCGCGGATCGTCGCGTTCTTGATCGCGCAGAAATAGCCGCTTGATCCCGCGCTGATCCTTCGGACGCCGCCGCAGTCGATCACCACCTCGTCGCGGCGTCCGACGCCGACGATCGCTATGCGGTGGGCCATAGACGGAATCACGCCGTCCAGATATTCCGGCGATTCGTAGGTGCCCCGGTCGATGTAGATGGTGGTGGTGTCGTTCGTCAGGGCCATGATCGCCGCCTGGAGCGTCCTTTTCGGATAGTAGGTCGAAGCGCCGGAGTATTCGTCGCTGCCGTATTCCGCAACGTAGATGGCGTTCGTTTCGCTGCGGTTCCAGTCGCTAGTCCATAGCGGGGCGCTCGTCTCCACCACACCGTCGCGTTTCACAATCTTGCGCGCGTTAAGGTAAAGCGTTCCGTCGTTGTAATAGATAGGAGGACAGCCATCCCAATTCACCGTGGCCGTCTTGTCTGGTGTGATCCAAAAGCGTTTAGCGCCACCATCCACGTTAAAGTGGCCATTGATCACGGTGCAGTTCGTCCTACTGTGCGCCCCCATGAAAGCGCCCGAGCCTATGCCCACGCATCCATAAAGGTTCGACGAGGCGTAGCCAGACCAATTGCCCACCATGACGCAGTGTTTGTTTCCGCCGGAGATGGCGGTGGAAAGCGCGCCGACGGCAACGCCATGATCGGCGGACGACTGGCGGAATGCGCTGTTTCCCACGGCGGTGATGTAATCCCCGCTGGAGCGTGCGCCGCTGTACGCGGCGGCGGAGTATGAGTTTGTGCCGTCTATCTGATAGGCGCGGTTCAAATATTGCGAGGCGGCAAACGCCGTTCCCGCGAACACAATGATGATTGAGATGATTTTGCTTTTCATGGTTGTCTCCTTAGTTGATCAGATCGGGTGGAAGCATGGGCACGGGCGGCAGAGGTGAAGACACCTCCGGCGGCACTATGTTGCGCTTGGTGTTGGGGTCTATGGTGCTGCTGTCTCCTCCTAGCGGCCCATCAGGCAGCGGTATGTCGAGTATTGGCAGCTCCTCTTCCTCCTCTAACTCCGGCCACACCATCGGGCAATTACGCCATTCCTCGTCGTCATCGTCCTCCGGCTTCTCCGGTGGTTCCTCCGGCTTCTCCGGCTTCTTCGGATTCTTCGGCGGCAGTATGGGGTTTTTCCTCTTGCCATCTTCGTCTTCTTCATCGTCTTTGGGAGGCGTGGGGCCGATGGGGTCGATGGTGGTGGAGTCCGAACCATCGCGGCGGTCAGCGCCGCCCTTGGTGCGTGAATAGCCGCATGGATCCGTGCCGTTGAACATCCCATCGGCTGTTGCGCCACCGTCGGCGGTCCCGGCGCTTATGTAGCCCTGTCCGCCCACGCACATCTCCTCGCCGCTGAACGGGTCGGCCTCGAAGAGGTGCATGCACTTGTAGAGTCCGCACGCGCACCAGTGGTATGTGGCGCTCTCCTTGCCGTCTCCGTTGTCGGGAAACGACCAGTAGTGGGATCCCGTGATCTGCTCCTCCGTCAGGGGTTCGCCGTCCTCGTCCACGAACATCCCGCACCTGTCGCAGGCCGAAACCACGCAGAATCTGTTGGTCGGCGACTGCCATTCCTTTGTCACTTTTGGGATTTTCCCCTTTTGATTGACTATGGCCACCACGCCGGGCTGATGTATGGACGTCTCAGGCTCAGCGCCATTCAATACCGCCTGCCTGATGGCCTCAGGCTCTGTGATCCCTTCCAGATTGAAGAAGCATGGGCATTTGCAGTAGTGCTCATCTTGTCCATAGAACCCCCACATGTGGCGGGCAAGCGCGCCCGACACACGCTCCCCGCATTTCTTGCAGACGCCGGTTATGCGATGCCACTCTCTATCTACGTAGACATACGAGAAGTTCTCCGAGTCGGGATCCAATTCATGTGGGTCCTTGACGCGGCGAACATGGGGGCATGGATCGCGCTGGCATTTCCTCACGTCGTAGTGGTCCGAGTCGTCATATGGCTCATAAGTGTCATGCTCATGCGCGTGTTCAAGGTGGACGGCGTCCGACGCGGAGCTGTACGCAAGGCATTCGCAGGAACAATAGTAGTCGGTGTCGTCGTCTTCGGGTCCGGTATGGTGCCATCCGCGATGGTGGACGATGCCGGTGGCGGGCTTGTCGTTGTCGCCGCAGATTTCCTTGGTTTCTTCCGGTCTGCCGCCAAGCCCCTTCATCTCTATCTTGTTCACGCACACGTCGCACTTCCCCGGGTATTTCTCCTCGAACGCATGCTGCCTTGTCGCGTTGCAGTTGCCGCGCGTGCATTTGCAGTGCGCTCCGAATATGTGGCCCTTCTCCAGGCACACGTCCTGCACCTTCACCTTCGTTGGATATGTGTGAGGGTAGGGCGGGATAGTGACCGTCCCATTCGCCAAGAGGGTCTCCCAGAACAACTGCCCCACAGTCAACGTCGTGGTGACTGTGTTTCCGTAGTCGTCCGTGTCGGTGAACTGCACTTGCGTGGGGATGGGAACATACCAGTTGGACGGAGCTTCCCAGGCGCCATTCGGGATGTCGGTGCCCGGCTGCCATTCCTCGTCGTCGGCCAGTGAGCCTCCATACTCTTCGTTCCAGTCGATCGGCCCGGGCCCGATGTAGTTCAATCCAACCACCACGGTTCCCCCTCCTTGCGGAGCGGCGGCGCGCAGACGCAACGAGCGGAGCGCGGGCGCGCCGCGGACGGGCGTCCAGGTGAACGCCAGGGACCACGACTGATTTGTGGCGTTGCCACACCATTCATGGGTGGCTGCGGTCTCGCCAGCCGCCGCCGCGTTGAACTCCTCTTCAGTCAGCGAGTGCGGTGCGATGGTGAACGCCCCCTGGACGTGCCTGACGCCGTTCGTGTAGCCCCACGCGACGACCTCGATCCTGTCGGGGTAGCCGAGAGAATCCCACTCGCGGCCATCCGCGACGTCGGAATAAACGAACCACCTTCCGCCGCTCTTATCGAACGAGAGGCGCGAGCATCCGCCCGTCAACGCGCCGCAGAAAAGCTGCCCCGGGGCGACGCATGCGTACAGCGTGCCGGTGGGGCATTCCGGCAGATCGGAATCGACAACGACCGCGCCGTGGAAAGGTGGCGTCGCGATCGTCTCAACGCTCAGCGAATACCGCTTCTCCACCATCGAGACTGAGCCGTTCGTCTCCGCCACGGCGTACCGGACGGTGGACACGCCGTTGGACGGCACGAAATCCGCCACGCCCTCGCCTCCGTAGAACTGCCGCAGCACGCCGCTGTTGATGATCGCAGCAATGGTCGCACCCGACGGAATCGCCAAGGCGTGGGCCACGTAGTTGGACGTCCAATGCATCGTCGCCATCGGCGAAGCGGCGGCAGACAGCGTGGACAATGCCAAGATCGGAAACATAGCGGTGGCTCGCATCACGAAATCCCTCCCATGGTTGCCGCTCCGAATGTCTCGACGTCGATACGCTCCAGCCGTCCCTGCTTGTCGAATGTCCACGTGCGTTTGCACCAATGCTCGGCGTTACCGTTGGCTCTTTCTATCTGCCGCGAAAACACGTCGATCTTCACGCCGGCCGTGGCCGTGGCGCGATCCCAGGTGTTGTTCTGGTTCGCCGGGACGGACGCCCCGCCCTCGCCGGCGTTGTATGCCTCATCGGGAGTGGGGTGGTTCGTAATGGCGGCGTCGATGTGAACGGGCGTGGTGCCGTCGGCCACGTCCTTGGCGAATCCGCGCTGCACGAGTTCGCCTTCGAGCGCGGACACGTCGAGATCCCATTTGGGGCCGGCCTGCAGGCTCGGCTCGGGCGGACATGTGAAGCTTATGCAGTGTCCTCCGCGGGCGTGGTTCCACATGTCCGCAAGCGCGTTTAGCCACGCTGCCTTTAGCAGTCCAAAGACCGCCCCTTTCCGGAATCTGTTGAATAGATGCGCCGCCATTGCCTTCCTCTCAGAGCGGGGTCGATTCTATGGTGGTCTTCTGGACGGTCCACGCCCCTGCCGCATTAGCGCGGAACGACTTCACCTTCACTATTGTGCCGTTGCAGTCAGGGACGTCCACCCATGCGTTGCCCTGTGTGAACGTATGGCCCGTCATGTTGTTCGAGATCGTGACGCCGCCGAGCGCCCCTCCGGAGAGAGAGGAGGCCGTGGACTCGTCAACGGCACGCCACTCCTCGACCGTGGTCGTGATGCGCACCTTGCAGGCGATCCGCACTGTGCCCGTCTGGTGGAACTGCGTCACGCGCACGTCGTTGCCGTCCGCGTCCTGCACACGGTTGCCGTTCGCGTCGAGAAGATACGTCTCGAGCGTGTAGCCCACGGGTATCAGCTCCTCGCGCAGGATGCGGTCTTCGGACTCCTTCGAGATGAGGAAGTAGTTCGCCTGGTTCGTGTTTCCGCTAGTGTTCAGCCATGCCATGTTCAGCCCACCTCCGCGAACGACTTCTCTATGTTCTCAAGCGATTCCGCGGCGCGCTGCGACGCCTCCGCCGTGACCTTGGCGTATTCCTGGGCGGCCCGCTCCTCCTCGCGGGCGAGTGCCACGCGGCGGACGGCCTCCTGGTCCAGCGAGAGGTTCTTCGCCTCGCGCCAGTCGCGGCGGAACCTCAGCTTCTCGAAGTCCTTCTCGAACTGCGACTGCGCGGCGGCGTCGGCCTTCTCCTCCTCCAGCTGCGCCTTGAGCGAGCCCTTGTCGCGGTACCAGCCCCAGGCCTGGCGGACCGCGGACTGAGCGGCGGCCAGCCGTTTCTGGGCTTCGGCCTCGACCTGGGCCTTCTCCTTCGCCTCCTCGCGGGCGTTCTTCATGCGTGTCTTATGCAGTTCCCGCTCCAGCCGCTCGCGTAGGCGCTCCTCTTCCTTCGCCAGTTTCTCGGCGCGCTTCTGGGCCGCCTTTGCCTCTTTCTCTGCTAGCTTCGCCGCCGCCCGCTCGTCGTTCTTGACTTTGGCCTCGGCCATCTGCTTCGCGATGCGTTCATCCTCGCTCTGTCGCTTCTTCGCGGCGTCGGACTCTGCCTGCTGCCTCTTGCGGACGGCATCCTCGCGGACCTTCGCTTCGCGTTCCGTCGATTCCCGCTTCCTGTCTGCCTGCTCCTGACTCGTGCTTCTCCATGCAGCCGTGCCCGCTTCCAACGCATCGTCGTGCGTCCCGCCTGCCCACCATGTGCCGACCATTGCTCCCGCCACAGATCCAACCTTCTCCAGCCCGTCGCGCATCCATTCGTAGGCACTCTTCAACTTGCCTAGCCATCCGAACGCAATCTTGGCGTATTCGGCCACCTTTTCCATCGCTCGCCCGGCTCTGTCGGCCCACACTGCGATCGTGCCGTCCTGGTTCAGCTCCTTCATCTTCTCCAGCAGGAGCGCAAGCCCGTCCTTCACCGTGTCCAGCAGCGCTCCGCCAAATGTGCGCACCGCGTCATCCCACTGCGCGGATATTGCGCCCATCAACCCTTCGCCTGTCTGCTCCGTCTCCTCCATCGCCCCTTTGAACTTCCCAAGGGCCTTCTCCAGCTCCTGCCACACCTCGAGATTGGATGCGCCGGACTTCTGCAAGTCCTCCAACCGCTGCGCCACCTCCGGAGTTATCGCCCCCATGTTTCGCAACCCCATCGTGGCTCGTGTCAACGGTTGTCCGTCGCGGATTATGGCGTATGCCCTCCCCACCTCATGCGCAAGGTTCTGTATCGGCTGTCCAGTGGCCGCAGCCGCGTCGCCCACGAGTTGCAGAGACTTCTCAAACCCTAGAGCGCCATCGGTCATCACCATCAGCGATCTCGATGCCTTCGCGAACTCTTCAAGCGAGAACGGCGGTGTGTCGCCCATCTCCTGCAGCATTGCCATGTGGGCGCGGGCATCGTCCATCGAGCCGACAAGGGCCTTGAACTGGACGGTCATCGTCTCGAACTGGAAGGCCTTGCGCAGCTTGCCGAGCGCGTTCTGCGCTATGGTGCCGAGCATCTGGAAGCCCGCTTGTATGTTGGCGAGGTTGCTGCCGATGCCGGACGCAAACGACTTTACCTTGTCCAAGATGCCCTTGACGCCGTTCACCACCGATGATTTTGCAGACGCCACGCCCTGCGAGGTGGCATCTTTTACGGAGATCTCATACTCAACTCCCTGTTTCGAGTCAGCCATGCGCCTTCCCCTTGTCTTCGTCTGACCTTCCCTTGACGCGCTTCTCGATGCGCGAGGAGACGAGCCGGAGCGCGGTCATGGCGTCGTCGAGCTCGTCGAGCATCCGCCCCCCGCCGCCCGAGCCCCCGGAGTATGCCCGCGCGAACTCGTGGAGATCGTTGTAGGCGAGTATCGCGTAGGATCCGCTGCGCTTCCACATCCACTCCTCCGCCGGAATCCCGCTCTGCGCCTCCAGGCGGGCGCAGATGGCGGCCCAGTCGGCGGCGGCGGCCGATGCCGTGGATTTCGGGGTTGCGGGCCTCCGTGCCAGCCCCAGCACCTTGTCGATCGCCAGGTTCACCTCCTCAGGCGTCGCGTGGATCGTGCGCATGGTAGCCTTCACGGCGCGCATGATCGCCCGCTCCGTGTCCAAGCCCCTGAACGCCTCCGGATCGCGCGAATGGGCGAACGCGTATATCATCGCGAGACGGTACTTGGGCGACGTTCCGCCGCCCAGGATTCCTTCCACCTCGTCCAGCCACACGCTCGCGCCAATCGTAAGCTTCCAGAACCAGACGCCCTCGCAGACGCGGACGGGGAATCCCGCCGCGTCCGCGTTCACCTCGCGGAACGGGTCGGCGCACCGGCGC
The DNA here is from genome assembly GCA_946615275.1 of uncultured Verrucomicrobiota bacterium. Next base: position 11,482 of record CAMOHV010000011.1, read on the forward strand.
GCCGCCTCGGCGAGCTCGTAGAGCTCCTCCGGCGTGGCGTCGCCTGGCTCCACGCCCTGCCTGCGCAGCTGCTGGAGCGCCTTCGCGAAATGCATCTGGCCGGTGATCTTCATCAGGTCCCGCTTGTGTTGGAGCTGGCTGCGGCGATGTCCGCGTCGTTGGAGATGTGGTGGATGAGGTTGAGGGACGTCGTGGTTACGGCCGTGTTGGACGGCGTGGTTGTCTTCTGGTCGTTCGTCCAGCCGGGCCCGACGACGTAGTCGTCAGTAGTGGCGTCGCCGGTGAACTCCACCGCCAGCGTCTCCACGCCGTCGTGGTTCTCCCCGGCGAGCTGGGTGCCGTCGCGCCCTGGTTCGTCGATGTGCGTGACCTGCAGCGTGTATGTTGCGGAGCGGAAGTCCACGACCGCGCCGCTTGCGAGGGCCACGCCGCCAAGGTCCGACGGCACGCCGAACGCCGCCGCGCCGATCGTCACCGTGGCGGTGTACGTGCGGCACTTTCTGCCCGTTTGGCTCGTGGTGTCCGCGTGGTTCGTGCCGTCCTCGTGCATGTGGGCGTTCACGACCATCTTGGGCTTGATCTGGTCGCGGCCCCAGGTGATCTGGATGGAGTCGATGTGCCATCCGCCAGAGACGACTCCGCCCTTGGGGATGGAGATGTCGCCGGAATCCAGATTGTTCACGAACGTCCAGCTCCACGTCGCCTTCTTGCCGTGCGTGGCGTTGCGCAGCTCGTCGCCGTGGGCGTTGAGTTCGTTGGCGTAGGTGGATGCGGACTGCTTCGGGCCGCTTGTCTGGAAGTCCCAGTCGCTGCCGACGGCTATCGGGCAGGTCGGGTTGAAGAAGTCTATTGTTCCGTGTGCCATTTCGTTGTTCCTTTCATGTTGTCTTCATGGTGCGGCCCGTGAGCCGCACGGTGGCCGTGTCCTCCGCGTCGGCCGACATGGCCGCCGAGTTCACGTAATACGTCCTGCCGCCGTATTCGAACGGCGCGCCGATCTCCGGCAGGTCGTCCTCGCTCTGCGTGGTGACCGTGCACTCCAGGTCGATCGTCCAGTGGCGGTCGCGCGTGCCGAGGTAGCGGGCGTGGCCGTCTCGCCCTGGTTCGTACACGTTCACCCCGCCGCGCGCGACGTTCTTCTTCGTCACCTCGCCCAGGATCGTCGTCTCGCCGATGCCCCAGGAGACGGCCGCCGCCGGGTCCAGTGCGAGCGGCGCCACGAAGTTGACGATCATGCGGTAGTCGTCGTCTGCGACGTCGGCGCGCTGCATGTCGACATACACGATCCGCCGCCCGCGTATCTCGCGCCAGTGCAGCGCATCCTTCGCGGCCTCCGCCACCGACGTGACGGTGTGGCCGGGCGTGCCGCTCTTGCGGTTCCGTCGTGGGTTCTCGACCAGGTTCAGGCTGATCTCGAGATCGCCGGCCGAGGATGCCCCCGTGCCGGGCTTGCGACGGTGCCCGCTCGCGGCCACCAGCACGAGCACCCCGAACTTCCCCCGCGCCTTCTCTGCCTCTGCAGACGGATCGCAGGCGTCCTCCACGGCCACGGTCACGTGGAGCGGATCCGCGATCGTCTCCTGCAGGATTGTCGCGATGGCCTTGCAGATGTCCGCCTGGCGGCTCACGACAGCACCCCCAGCGAGTTGAATATCTTCGCCGGCTTCGAGATGATCACGCCGTCCGTCGTGGCGTCTATCGCCTCCGTGCCGCTCGCGAGCGCCCGAAGTCGCGCCTCCTGCTCCTCCGCCAGCTTCGCCCACGGATTCTTCCCGTCGTCGTCGCCGTGGCGGCGGTAGAGGAGGTCGAGCAGGAACACCCGCACGGCGTAGTCCGCCGCCACGGAGTACTGCGCCGGCACGGCCCCGCCGAAGACGGCCTCGGCGCGGGCGTTCGCGGATGCGAGCGCCGCGTCGAAGGCCTTCTCGTCGGCGAAGCCGTCCCGGTCGTCGTCGAGGGCCGCGATGATCATCTGCTCCGGCATGTCGCCGGTCAGGTCGTCTATCGTCAGCCTCGTCATGGAGCCTTACTTCTCCTCCCAGTCCGCCACGGCCGCCGCGCCGCCCTTGTAGGCGAGGAACGGAAGAGTCAGGAAGCCCTCGCCGCGCGCGTGGACGCCGTAGAGGAAGTCGTTCGTCATGAAGACGTTCGTGTCCTCGTCGCGGTCCTTGCGCGTCAGCACCGGCAGCTTGCGCTTCTGGATGCCCACGGCCTTCACGCCGTTCTTGTCGCCCAGCACGTACCACTCGTTCGCGTGGTCGCCCACGAGCGACTGCGAGACGCGCACCTTCAGCGCCTTCGCCGGGCTCACGTTGCTCACCGTCGTGCCGTTGTCCGCCACGAGGTCGGCTTCGCAGATCAGCTTGGCCGCCGCCTCGAGCGACGGGCCCACGAGGAGCACGTCCGGGCGGATCTCGCCCGGCTCGCCGCCGTAGAGCTTCCAGCCGCGCATCGCCGCGACCGCCGCCTCCACCGCAGCCTTGCCGAAGGCGGTCGTCACGGCGTTCGTGAACGTGCTCTTCCCGAGCACGCGGCCCGAGCAGAAGAACGGGTTGCCGTCCGCCCACTCGCCGTTCCCCAGGAGCGCCTCGATCGCGAGCTTCTTCCACAGGTTCTCGGCGTCCGCGCCCATCATGCCGATCAGCGGCGAATATACGCCGTACTGGTCGTCCTCGATCTCGTTGCGCGAGACCTTGATCGTGTTCTCGAAGTCGCGGTTCACGACCGTGAGCTTGCCGAGCTTCGCGTTGTTCAAGACGCGCTCGCCCACCCACTCGTGGATGCCGTGCAGCTGCTCCAGCCAGCTGTGCTGCGTGGCGGAGCCCGCGCCGGTGAAGGAGAGGGCGATGTCCTCGGGAAGGAGGTCGTTCGGCGTCACGCGCGTCTGCGCGGCCTTCTGCGCCTCGGTGAATTTCGTCTGGAACGTCTTGAAGAGTCCGTCCAGTGTTGCTGCAGTGATGTTCATGTCTTTGCCTTTCCTTGCTGTTGTACGCTTGCTGTTTCCTCGCCGCTACCGGCCAACCACCACGACCACCCGGCCGTCGTCGCGAACGTCGGCCACCTTGCCGACGGTCTTCGTGCCGCTCGTCTTCGTCACGGTCCAGGGGTTCGTCGCCACGGAGTAGGCCGTAGCTCCGATGTCCTTCTTCGCGATCGCGCCGGCGCCGGTCGTGTTCTCGAGGATGAATCCTCCGCGCTGTACCGTCACGTTCTCG
>CAMOHV010000012.1 GCA_946615275.1 uncultured Verrucomicrobiota bacterium
CCTTGGCGATACGCAGTCGCACGGCAAGGGCACAGTGCAGACCGTCTATCCGATGGGCGCCGAGATATTCGGCTCCATGAAGGTGACGACCGCCCGCTTCTACCGCATCAACGGCTCGTCCACGCAGGAGAAGGGCGTCGCCTCCGACATACGCCTGCCGTCCACGCTCGACGGGCTCGACACCGGCGAGAGCTCGCTCCCCAACGCGCTCCCCTGGTCGCGCATAGAGCCGGCGAGCTACAACCCCGTCTGGGACATGCAGAAGTACATCCCCGCGCTGTCGTCGCTGTCGTCGGGCCGCCTCGCCGACTCCGCCCGCTACCAGCGCCACATGCATGCGGTCGAGCTCTTCCGCGAGTCAAACGCGCGCAAGTCCGTGCCGCTCGAGCGAGAGGCGCGCCTGAAGCTGATGCGCGAGGAGCGCGAGATGCGCAAGCTCGACGACGCAGAGGCGCTCGAAGACGACGAGTCCGCCGAGGAGACCGCCCTCGCCTCTTCGGAGGAGGGGAAGGACGCGAAGGACGACATAGTCCTGCAGGAGGCGTTCAACATCCTCGCCGATCTCGTCCGGCTCTCCGACGGCGCGGAGACCCCGCGCCCGCGGCCAGAGCGCATGCGCTTCCCGGCATGGCTCCGCGCGCTAGGCGAGTGAACGGCAAACCCGGAGGTCAAAGGCATGAACAAGATCAGATTCACGAAGATGCACGGCGCCGGAAACGACTTCATTCTCGTGGACGACCGCGCCGGAACGTTCCCGGCCCACGACCACCTTCGCCTCGCCGCCCTCGCCGCCCCGCGGACCGGCATCGCCTGCGAAGGCGTGATACTCGTGCAGAATTCCGATCACGCCGACTTCAAGATGCTCTTCTTCAACCCCGACGGCACGGAGGCCGACCTCTGCGGCAACGGCGCCAGGTGCGTCGCCGCCTTCGCGCGGGAGATAGGGGTCGCGAAGTGCTCTATGACGTTCGAGACGCGCGCCGGGCTCGTCGACGCCGAGGTTGTCTCGGACGGCCATGTGAAGGTGTGGATGCCCGAGCCGAAGAGCCGCAGATACGATCTCAACGTGTCCGGCCGCTCCGGGGACTTCATCGTCGCGGGAGTGCCGCACTTCATTGTGCCCGTGGACAACGTGGCCTCCATCGACGTCGCCGCCGAGGGGCGCGTTCTTCGCCTTGCGGACGTCTTCGCGCCGGAGGGCGCGAACGTCGATTTCGTGAAGTACATCCCGCCGAACCGCGCCGTCATGCGCACCTACGAGCGCGGCGTGGAGGCGGAGTCCGGCGCGTGCGGCACGGGCGCGGTGGCCGCGGCCATCGTCGGCGTTGAGCGCAAGGGCATGTCTCTTCCGATGCGCATACGCACGGCGCAGGGGTTCGACCTCGTTGTGGACGGCGACTGGCGGCGTTCTAAGTCCACGGGCTTCACGCTCTCGGGCCCGGTGAAGAAGGTCTTCGACGGCGAGATCGACCTCGACTCCCTCGACGTCTCCACCGAGATGGAATGATGTCTAGGCGAAGATCGTCGAGGCGATCTCCTTTATGGTGCCGCCGCGTACTTTGCGGGCGGTCGAGGCCCATGCGATAGTGGAGGTGCGGCCGTGGCTCCCCTTGACGCGCGTCCAGTCCTGGCAGGTGCCGGGAGGGAAATAGCGCCCGAAGAAGAGTTCGCAGGGGTCGTAGCCGGGCTTGTTGTGTATGTCGATGTGCGTGGCGTAGTCAGGGGCCTCGCGCCGATCTGTCCACCATGGGTATGCGCACCAAGAGCCTTTCTTCGCGAGGAGGAGAAGCTCGCCTCCAGACGGATGCGCCCACGGCTGGTCGGCGCGCATGGAGATGGATTCGTATCCATCGGTCTCCTGCAGGACGCGCATCGCCTTGGCCGCGATGTCGGGATCGCCGTTGCGCACGAACACGTGGGCGATCTCGTGGTCGCACATCGCGAAGGCGGCGGACGTGTTGAAGTCTGGGTATGTGCGCGTGCCCACGGGGCGCACTTTGAATAGCCCTGCGCGGCGTAGCGCGATGTTTGGAAATGCCGGGGGAAGATCGACGGGGGCGATCGAGTAGTCGCCGCAGACGGTTAGGTCGGCGTTTCGTGCGGATGCGAATTCGGCCAGTGCGGCCAGCTGCGAGAGGAACTCCTTCAGCGCGTCCAGCGACGCTCGCGAGCGGGGGCCGCCTCGCTGCGCGGCGTAGTCAAGCGTGGGGAGGTATAGAAGTGCATAGTCGGGGGCGTGGGACTCGGCCATCTTGAAGAAGTTCTCGAGTACGGCCCGGCCCACCTTCGGCGAGGCGAGTGGCCCCCAGTAGCGGTGGAGCGGAAACGTACCGCAGGCGCGGTTGAGGACGTCCCCCATTTCGGACGGCAGGGTGTAGTTTCGCATGATCATCCCGCCGCCGTGCTTGTGGATGGGAGCAGGGGACACAACGTAGTCGACTTCTTCGCCGAGCGACTGCTGCCAGAAGTACATGCCAACCTTCGCGCCGGACGCGCGCGCCTTGGCCCAGACGCGCGGGCCGTGCACCAGAGCCGAGGACTGCTCCCAGAAGAAAGGTCTCCTAAGATCCCGCGAGAAGAATCCATTCGACGTCATTCCATGTACCTGCGGATCCGCCGCCGTTCGAAATGTGGCCTGCGCCGTGCAGGTCACGGCGGGGAAGACGGACAGCGCGGGCTTGAAGGAAAGGCCGGACGATTCGAGGGCGCCGCCACCCTCGAGCTGGTCGTATCCAAGGCCTGCGGCCATTACTATGATGTGCTTCATGCGGATATCTCCATGCGGAAGATTATACCATATTTCCGGATTGACCGCAGGTATCGTTTGATTTCTGCATGTCTTAGGCTAAAATATGGTAAAATGTTCACATGAAAAAGCGCACATTGCCCCAAGTGTTGATTCTGGCATCATTGGCCGCCGCCGCGCATGTCTCCTGCGCGCGCGCGGAGACGATATCGTTCGCGCCGGACGGCGCGCGCGACCGCACCGCCGAGGTGCGCGCCGCCGTCGAGCGCTCGCGGCGTGGCGGCACGCTCGAGTTCGCGAAGGGAGTATATCACTTCCACACGAACGCCGCCGCGGCGATCACGGGCTTCAGGATTTCCAACCACGACCACATGGAAGTCCGCCCGGTATTCCTAGACCTGCGCGGGGCGAGGGGCCTGACCCTTAAAGGCGGCGGATCGACGTTCGTCTTCCACGGCGAGGGGCTGGGGGCGCTTGTGATGGACGCCGAGGACGTCCGCTTCGAGGGCGTGAAGCTCGATTGGGCGCGCCCGTTCATCTCCGAGGCGGAGATCGTGTCGTTCGAGAAAGGCGGCACGGTGCTGCGTCTCGACGCGGCGAAGTGGCCTCACCATTTCGTGAAGGGGCGCGGTGCCGACGAGCAGCTGGTCCTTGACGGTGACGGATGGTCGTGCCCCGCAGGCGTGGGCATGCTCTTCAAGAAGGGCACGCACGAGATAGTGGAGCGTTCGTGCGACGTGCAGACGCCGCCTTGGGTGAGGCGCATGGATGGCGGTCTCTTCCGCATGGGGCGCGACTACTCGCGCGTCGGCGCGGGTGCGAAGGTCGGCGACGTGCTGGCGCTCCGCCCGGCGGGGCGCCCGTGCCCGGCCGTGGCGCTGTGCCGCGCGAAGGACGTCGTGTTCGAGGACGTGGTGATACACACCGCGCACGGCATGGGCGTCCTCGCGCAGATGAGCGAGAACTTCATGTGGCGCGGGACAGGCAGGGCCGAGGACCGCACGAGCGGAGTGTTCCCGCCCGAGGGGTCGGGCCGCGTCGCCACCCTTCACGCCGACGCCACGCACTTCTCGAACGTGAAGGGGAGGGTGCTCATCGAGAACTGCCTCTTCGAGACGATGATGGACGACGCGATAAACGTGCACTCCACGTGCCTGGGCGTCCAGCGCGTGGAGGGACGCACGCTCTTCTGCCGGTTCATGCATCCGCAGGCGATGGGCTTCAGGCTGTTCGCCGCAGGGGACAGTCTGCGCTTCATCAAGGGCAGGACGCTCGAGAACGGGCCGCTGGCGCGTGTGGCGTCTGTGAAGTCGGCATCGGTGCAGGACGTGGAGATCACGCTCGCGGAGGACGTGCCGCAGGGCTACGGCGCGGGAGACGCCGTGGAGAACGCAGACTTCCAGTGCGCCGCGACGTTCCGCCACAACATCGTGCGCAACAACCGCGCGAGGGGGGCGCTTTTCACGACGCCGCATCCCGTCGTGGTGGAGGGCAACCTCTTCGACAACGTGTCCGGCTCCGCAATCCTCCTGGCCGGCGACGCGCAGGGCTGGTACGAGTCCGGCGCGTGCGAGGACGTACTCGTCCGCGGCAACACCTTCAGGAACTGCCTCACGTCCAAGTTCCAGTTCTGCGACGGCATCATATCCTCCTGGCCGATGATCCGCGAGCCGCAGAACCAGCGCCGCCACTACCACCGGAACGTCCGCATCGAGGGCAACCTCTTCGAGACGTTCGACGTTCCGCTCCTCTACGCGCGCTCCACGGACGACCTTGTGTTCACGAACAACGTGGTGCGCCGCAACGGCGACCACCGCGGTTGGTCGCTGCGCGCGTTCGACGTTGCGGACTGCGACCGCGCCCGCGTCGAGGGCGGCGAGACGGAATGGCGCCGCCTCGCATTCCTGCCGCCTCCGCCCCCCGGAGCGAAGACGCACCGCCACGTCGTGAACCTCGGGCGCACCGACTGGCCGGCAATCATGCCACTAAAGCTCGTCATGGAGGGCGTGGAGGGCGGAGCGTTCGCCTTCCGGATGAACGGCAAGGCGCTGGGAGAGGTGCGCGCCGCGCCGTACGAGGTCCTCGTGCCGATGAAGGCCATAAAGGGTGAGACCGAGAACGAGCTTGAGATAGACGTCCTGGAGCCTCCGGCCAGGCCCGCCTCGCGCATAGTGATGTACGGGACGTATCTCTCCGTCAAGGGGCCGCTGCTCTCCGAGTTGGATTTCTTCACGCGCTGCCTGGACGTCTCGATCCCGGCGCTTGCGCCAATCCCGAGTCTTGTCGCCGCCGGGGACATGGCCGGCGCCCGGAAGATATTCGCCGATCATGTGCGCCGCACGCTGCGCCCCGAGTTTGTGATTGGCGACTGGCTCTCCGAGACGAATTCGGCGGCGCGGCGCAAGGCGCTCAAGGCGAAGGCCGCCCAGACCATGCGCCGCGAGATCTCCACCCTCGGCTGCACTTGGCAGTTCGAGGGCGGCAAGGTGGAATGGGAGTTCAACCCCACATTCAACGGCTACCGCGAATGGAACTACCACACCGCATACTTCGACTGCGCCAACCCGCTCGCCGAGCTGTACCTGCATTCGCGCGACGAGGCGCTCGCCCGGTCGTGGCGCGAGCTCTTCCTCTCGTTCATATCGTACAATCCCGTGCCGATAGGAAGGGGCGCGGGCGCCACCAAGTGCTGGCGCTCGCTCGACTCCTCCTGCCGCACGCTGCAGCTCTCGCGCCAGATCCACGCCTTCATCTCGTCGCCCGTCTGCGACGACGAGCTCCTGGTGACCTTCTTCCGCAGCATGTGGGAGCATGGCAGACTGCTCAGGACAGGCCACGCCGGCGGCGGCAACTGGCTCACGAACGAGATGAGCTCCCTAGCGCGCATCTCCTTCCTCTATCCATTCTTCAAGGACGCCCCGGAATGGCGCGCCTACTCCATGGACCGTCTACAGAAGGAGCTGGAATGGCAGGTGTATCCAGATGGATTCCAGAGCGAGCTCGCCTCTGGCTACCACTGCGGCGTGATAACGCACTTCCTCTGGCTGGTGGAGATGGCGGACGACTACGGCGCGACGCTTCCGCCGGAATACAGGAGCGGCGTCGAGCGCATGTTCGAGATATTCACGCACCTTTCGCGCCCGGACCTCCGCGTCCCTGGGGTGAACGACTCCGGCGACGTGAAGGCGGGGCCGCAGATGCGCAAGGCCGTGAGGTTCTTCCCGCACCGCTCCGACTTCAAGTGGTTCGCCTCCGAGCGCCGCGAGGGGCGTCCGCCCGAGTGGCTCTCCTGCGAGATGCCCTACTCCGGCTTCGCCGCGCTGCGAGACTCCTGGAACGCCGACGGAGTGTGGGCGTTCCTCGACGGCGCGCCGTTCGGCATGGCGCACCAGCACGAGGACAAGCTCAACGTGCTTCTGAGCGCCTATGGCAGAAACATGATCGTGGAGGCCGGGACATACGCCTACGACACCTCCGACATGCGCCGTTACGTGCTCTCGACGCGCTCGCACAACACGATCCGCATAGACGGACTCGACCAGAACCGCAGGAAGGGATACCGCTGGCATCGCGAGGACATCGCGAAGAAGGCCGGCCTTGTCTTCCGCACTTCGCCTGCGCGCGACTGGGCCGAGGCCGTGTACGACGAAGGCTACGGCCCCGCGAAGATCGCCGTGAAGCACGCCCGCCGCCTCATCTTCCACAAGGCCGATTCGTCGACGCCTCCGTTCTTCGTGGTCGTGGACCGACTCACGTCGCCGGACTCCAAACCTCATTCCTTCGAGCAGATATGGCATCTTGAGACGTGCACCTGCGAACTTCGCCCAGATTCGTTCACGGCCGACTTCTCCGGCGTTGGCCTCGCCGGCGCGTTCTCGCAGCCGGGCCTCGTGGACAAGATCGGGCAGTACAAGCCAGAGCTCCAGGGCTGGCTGCCGATCTTCAAGGAGGGGCCGCACGAGCACCGCGCCGTCCACACGCCTGCGCTCGCTGGGGAGTTCTCCGGCTCCCGGCGCATCGTGACGGTGTTCATGCCGTTCAAAGGCGGCAAGCCGCCGCTGAAGAGCGTGAAGGCGGCTTCCGATCCCGCCGCGAGAGAATACACGCTCGTCCTCGCGGACGGCTCCGAGCGCGTCTGCCAAGAGCCATGAACCAACTTGACTTAATTCCCCAGTGAATCTTACGCTTCGCATTTCGCTAGATAACGGGAGAAAAAATGCAGTTTGCGCTTATGGCATTTTTTTTGTCACAAAACTATTGCCATTGATGGTGGGGTTGTGATATCATATACACATGAAAATCAAAAATCCATTTCTTACAGCGGGATATGCTGGGGCTGATTATTTCTGCGATCGCGTTGAGGAGACTCGAAAGTTGATTGCAGCCATCGAAAACGACCGCAATGTCACGTTGATTGCTCCGCGTCGTTACGGAAAGACGGGGCTCATCAGCAATTTGTTTGCTCGTCTGCCTTCTGAGTACACGAGCGCGTATATTGATATATATTCCGTGAAGGATCTTGCCGGTTTCACGAAGGCGTTGGCAAGCGCCGTCTTTGGGGCGCTTGACAGCAGGATGGAGAAAGCCATGTCGGTGTTGGCGACATTCTTCAAGAGCTGCCGTCCCACCGCCACGCCACAGGCCGACGGCACTGTAAAGTTCTCATTTGACATAACATCCGATAACGCCGAGATGTCGCTTAAAGAGGTCTTCGACTATCTCAAGTCGCGTGAACGGAGGATTGTCATAGCCATAGATGAATTCCAGCAGGTGCGGGAATTCCCAGAGGAAGGTGTGGAGGCTCTGCTCCGAAGCTACATACAGTTCATCCCGTGGGTCAGGTTTGTCTTTGCAGGTTCACGTCGGCATTTGATGTCTGAGATGTTCGTGATGCCTCAGGGGGCCTTCTATCAATCTACCCAGATAATGAATCTTGATGTTATTTCTTGTGATAGCTATTTGATGTTTGCCAGAGGATTCTTTGAGTCAGAGGGATGGAAGGTCGACAAAGAGGTGTTCAAGCGTCTGTACGCGAGATTTGACGGGGTCACATGGTATATGCAGGCGGTGTTGAACAAGGTCTGGGAGACGCGCGTGTCTCTTCTTGACGATGTGCAGGTGGACAGGGCTGTGACTGAATTGTATGAGGAACGTGCATTGGTCTATCACGATCTTCTGCGTGCGCAGAACGAGGCTTCGCAGGAGCTTCTCATGGCTGTGGCGCGCAAAGGAGTTGTGAAGAAGCCTACTTCCGCCGAATTCCTTTCGGAGCATCGACTTAGGGGGGCTTCGACGGTAAGGGCCGCGTTGAAAGATCTTGTCGGCAAGGACATGGTGTATAAGGCGGAGACGGGCTGGATTGTCTATGACCGCTTGTTCGCTGAATATCTGCGCAGCATCTCCCCCGCTTGAGAAGGTTTGATCCCCATGATATTGCGAAACAATATAGTCGTGAAGACGCTCTTCCTTGCAGTATGCGTCGCCGGGGCGGCGCATGGATGGTGGGACCATCCGTGCATCACGCGTGCGGCGTGGGACGCGCTGCCGCGCGAGCTCACAGCGGAGTATTCGTGTTTTGAGCGCGACGAGCTATGCTATCACACTATGATGAGCGACTACCCGCGCATGAAAACCGCCGGGGATTTCGGTTACTTCCAGCTATGGGATATTTTCATGTGGCGGCAGAGGCGTCCGCGCGTAGGGTACGAGAACGGCGGCGGAAATGACATCGACTTCGCGCGGCTCATGCAGTCTGCGAGGACTGAGACAGCCCTCAACACCTTTCTGACGGCGGGATGCATGCTGCACGGCATAGAGGATCAGATGTCCATTTCACACACGGTCCTGCCTGGACCCTACCAGGCCGAATGGCACGCTCCGTGCGAGCAGTTCGCAGACTGGAGGAAATACAGCCTCAAGGGATATGCACCGAAGCCCATAGCGGAGGGATACGATCCTGAGGCAATCGACAAGGCGTGCATGGAGCGCATAAAGGAAGTGAACGGCGGCGCGGCCGCTCTATGGACGAAGATCAAGCCAATCATAGACGAGAACGGCATCAAGCAGAAGCCGGAGACGAAGCGGCGGACGAACGAGCGCATCGACCCGTATGTCCGGGAGTTCGCCAAAGATGCCGGGAAGGTGGTCGCGGACGTTTTGTACACGCTCCTCTCGGCGCGGCGTGAATTCGCGGCCAACAAGGGTGCGGCGCTTGAAGGGCTTATATCCGCGCCGCACGATCCATTGAATGAAGACCGCAGCGCCAAGGTCTATCTGCGCACGGTGGACGGCGCGCCCACTGACTATGAGACCATGGCCTTCGATGGGCGCTTCGCGTTCCGCAACCTCCCTGCAGGGGAATACCGCCTTGCCGCGACGCGGCTCGGCGCCGAGTTTGTGCTTTCCGAGGCGTTCTCTCTGGCGACGGGCCGCACAACGCGCGTGGACATTGCGCTCAAGGCGTCGGAGCCGCTCGGCAACCAGGTGTGGAATTCGACCGGAAAATGGGATCTATACGGCGCGGGATCGCCCGACCGATGGCGCATGAAGCCGCTTTTCGACTGGGGACCGCTCCAGCAGGACTATTGGCGCACGAGCTTCATGCACCTTGAACCTGGATGGGCATATCGCTTCGGCGCGAAGTTGAAGAAGGCGGGAGTAGAGGTGCGCCTTAGAACCGCCAAGGGGTATGGCGGACATGGCCCAGCCAATACTCTTGAGTTCGAGGGCGGCGCGCTGGAGAGTGAATGCGTGTGGATTAACGATGAAGACTTCCTCAAGGCCAAGATCGAGGTTGCATCCACCGAACCTCTCACGAATCTCATCGAGAAGGTGTGGCTAGTGCCGATCCCTCCGAGAAGCTGGAAGCCAGGCACTCCGCGCACCGACTATGTTCCGCTTGATGACGGATTCCGCACGTCCTTGCACTGTGAACCTCCGCAACCTGAGTTCTGGCAGCGTGGCCCGGTGTTGAACAACAATTGTGAACGGAGAATGAAATGAGAGGCATAATCGTTGCGACGATGGCCGCCATCTGCGCGAATGCGCCGGCGGCGGACGTGTCGGTGGCTGATTTCGGAGGGGTCGGCGACGGACGCGCCGACTGCACGGAGGCGTTCGCTCGCGCGGTGGCGGCGGCATCCGGCGGCGGTGCGGTGATCGTCCCCGCCGGAGAGTGGCTCACCGGGCCGATACACCTAAAAAGCGGCGTGGAGCTTCGCCTTGGGAAAGGGGCGGTCGTCTCGTTCAAGCCGGAGCCGGCGGCGTATCTGCCTGCGGTGAAGACGACATGGGGCGGCGTTGAGTGCATGAACTACTCGCCGCTCGTGTACGCATACGGCTGCACGAACGTCTCGATAACTGGAGAGGGGGCGCTTTCGCCGAGGATGGAGGTGTGGCGCACATGGTGCTGCCGTCCGCCGAAGCACAAGGCGGCGATGATGCGCCTCTACGAGTGGTGCTGCGAGGCGGTGCCAGTGGAGGAGCGGCGGCTCAGCGACCTGCCGGAGTCGAACATGCGTCCGCAGCTCGTTCAGTTCAACCGCTGCAGGGGCGTGCGGATCGAGGGGATAGAGATCCGCGACTCGCCGTGCTGGAGCGTCCATTTCTTCATGTGCAGGGACGTCGTGATGCGCAAGGTGTCCTCGCGCGGGACGGCGTGGAACACAGACGGCGTGGACGTGGAGGCGAGCAGGGACGTGCTGGTGGAGGATTGCGTCTTCGACCAGCACGACGACGGCGTGGTGGTGAAGAGCGGACGCGACCGCGACGGCTGGCGCCTCGCGACGCCGTCCGAGAACATAGTCGTGCGGAACTGTCGCTTCAAGAACGCCCATACGATGCTTGCGGTGGGCACGGAGATATCGGGCGGAGTGCGCAACGTGTTGATTGAGAACTGCGAGGCAGGGGCTATAGATCTTGGCAGCGGGAATCTCTTCAGCGTCAAGACGAACCGCAGGCGCGGCGCGTTCATCGAGAACGTCCGCATGGAGAACTGCAGGGCGGGGCGGGTGAGGAACGTGGTGTACATGGACGCCGACGTCGAATACCAGTGGCGGACACTGCCGAATCCGCTCGGCGTGCACCACACGTCCGTCTCGAACATAGTGGTAAGGAACGTTCGGGCGGACGTGGCGGACCGTGTGGTGTGGATCAAGGGCAACGTCGCGAAGCCGTTCCAGGGCGTCCGGCTCGAGGGCGTCTCGGCTGGCAGGGTGGAGAAGTTCGCCTCGCAGCCCGTCGTTGTCGAGAACGCGGATGTCGCCATGCAGGACATGTGACGCCTGGCAATTTGCGCTTGCGCGCCGTGATGCGATTTGGTATCATCTTTTCATCAGTCATGACGGCAACGGAGACATATCAGGCGGTGGTCGTGGGCGCGGGCGCAGGCGGTGGCTGCGTTGCGAAGACGCTCGCGGCGGCGGGCGTGCAGACGCTTCTTCTGGAGCGCGGCGAGTGGTCGAAGACCGACGTCTACGGCGAAGACGACCTTTCGAGCCAGCGTTCGCCCTGGCTTACGCTCGGACCCGGCCCGGGCGGCGTGCGCACATGCCGGCAGCATTTCCACGACAACGGATCGTTCGGGGTTGTCGTGCCGTGGAACGCGGCGTGCGTCGGCTCCGGCACCGTCACCTACGGCGCGATGGGCTGGCGCTTTTTGGAGACGGACTTCCGCCTCAAGACGCACTACGGGGAGATCCCCGATTCCTCCGTCGAGGACTGGCCGATAAGCTATCAAGACCTCGAGCCCTACTATGATCGCGCGGAGTACGAGGTGGGCGTGGCGGGGTCGAACGAGGGGAATCCATTCGCCGCGCCGAGGAGGCGTCCGTTCCCGATGCCGCCGTTCCCGCTGAACGAGGAGTCGAAGCGCGTCTGGGCGGTGGGCAGGAAGATGGGGCTGCATCCATTCCATGTGCCGTTCCTGCGCAACTCTGTGCCGTACAACGGGCGCCCGGCGTGCATCCACCAGCGCTCGTGCGTCGGGTTCCGGTGCCCGATAGATGCGAAGTGCGGGACGCAGAACACGGTGATCCCCGTGGCGCTCGCGACGGGCAACTGCACATTGAAGACGCGGGCGATGGTGACGCAGCTGCTCGTGGACGACAACGGCCGCCTGAACGGCGTGAGGTACGTGGACGAGGAGGATCATGTCCACGACGTCTCCGCGAAGGTGGTTGTGCTCTCGGCAGGGTCGAACGCGACGGCGCGGCTGCTCCTGACGTCCACCTCGCGCCTCTTCCCGAACGGCGCCGGGAACAACAACGACGTCGTGGGCCGCAACATCACGTCGCACGCCTACGTGGACGCGCGAGGATTCCTGGACGACGACATCTACGAGGAGGCCGGTCCCGGGACGGGCGTCGCCTTCATGGACTACAGCCACGACAACCCAGGCTTCATCTGCGGCGGCGTCCTGCACACCGACTTCGTCTTCACCCCAGCCATCTTCGCCGTCGGCTCCTGGCCGGGCGTCCCGCGCTGGGGCGCGGGGTACAAAGACTTCGTGCGAACGCACTACAAGAAGATGATCCGCGTGTGCGGCCCGCACCAGCAGACGCCCCGCTGGGAGAACCGCATCCGCCTGGACCTCAAGCGCCGCGACTACTGGGGGCTTCCATTCCTGGCGGCCGAGGGCAGGGAGCATCCCAACGACGCCAAGGCGCGCTGTTTCATGAGCGACAGGGCGAAGGACCTGATAGCCGCCTGCGGAGCGAAGCTGATACAGCAGGGAGGCAACAACCCCAAGCCCGGCGGCTGGCATCTGGGCGGACAGCACCAGAGCGGCTCTTGCCGCATGGGGTCAGACCCCAGGAAGAGCGTCTG
>CAMOHV010000013.1 GCA_946615275.1 uncultured Verrucomicrobiota bacterium
TACCTCTCGGCCCGCCTCGGCGAGCCATTCCTCCGCAGGCACTCCAGATGGTTCTTCATAAAGCCCGCCGCGCTCGATCGCGCGTTCGAGGTGTTCAACCGCTACGGCGCCGCCACGACCTTCGTCTGCCGTCTGGTGCCCGTAATACGCCAGCTGATCTCCATCCCCGCCGGGCTCGCGAAGATGCCACTTGGAAAATTCACGCTCTTCACGGCTCTGGGCGCCGGCGTGTGGACCGCGATTCTCGCCGCAATCGGCTACACCATCGGCCGCACCACGAGCGACATCTCCTACACCGACCTCGTCCACCGCGGCAAGGACCTCGCCGGCCAGCATCTTCCCTGGGTCATCCTCGGGGCGCTCGCCCTGGCCGTCGGCTACATAGCCTTCTCCAAGCTCGCGATGGGCAGGAGGAAATGAGGCGTCACTCTATCACCACCGGCACGCCGGCGTCGCACAGCTTGAGGAGGCGCTCCGCGTTCCAGTTCGCGAGGCGGAAGCATCCGTGCGACTCCGCGCGGCCGATGCGCTCCGGGAGCGGCGTCCCGTGGATGCCATACCCCTTCAGCGTGAGGCCCACCCACGCCACGCCCACCGGGTTGTTCGGCCCAGGCGGGAAGATGTGCCGCTCCACCTTGCGCCCGCGCGGCGTGAAGTCCGGCGTGTAGGTGTAGTTGGGGCGCGGGACTATCGACTTCACCTGTATCTCGCCCGCAGGCGGCAGCTTCGCCTTGTCCGCCGCGATGGAGCACGGGAAGAGCGCGATCAAGGTCCCGTCCTTGTCGAAGGCCGTGATCTCATAGCGGTCTATCGAGACGCGCAGAGACGCCGCCAGCACCGGCGGCTTGCGCGCGCCCGCTTTCTTCGCCTTCTCGGGGCTCCACGGGAAATCCCCGCTGAAATCCGGTATCACGATGATCGATCCCACCGGCGGATTGGGCCAGACAAGGCCTGGATTGAGCCGCTTTAGCGCCACCTGCGAAAGATGCCCCCTCTCCGCGAACATCTCCTGGAGGGTCTCGAACCCCATCATCGGCAACGCCGCCTTGGCCGCAGGCTCGCGCGGGATGGAGACGAGCGCCGCGACGTCCGCCTCCGTAACCACTACATGCTTTAGGAGATTCGTCTCGCCCGGGAAGTACATCTGCCAGAATTTCGCGTGGAAGCCGTGGTCCGGCTCCGGCATCCCCTTCGCGGCGCAGTACGTGGCCATAGCCACCTTCGACTTGCGCCCGTACTGCCCGTCGAGCGTGTTCGGCGAGAAACCGCGCCTGTCCAGGCATATCTGCAGGGCAAGAACATATCCCTCGGGATATGGGAGCCTGCGCAGCTCCGGCGGCATCCCGCTCCGGACGTCGTATTCGCCGGCGGCAGCAGCCATCGAAACCTTCGCGGCGTTCGCCGCCGCGGCCAGCGCCACGAGCACAGCTGTCCAGAGACGCCTCATACCTTCGTCCAGACGCCTCCGGCGGCGTTCGACGCCACCACTGCCTCGATGAACCTCAACCCCCTCACGCCGTCATGCACGCCCGGGAAGTCGAGCATCGCCGGCGTCGGCCTCTCTCCCGCGTCCACCGCTCGTATCGTGTCGCAGAAATTCATGTAATGGTTCGCGAATCCCTCGATGTAGCCCTCGGGATGCCCGGCGGGCGGGCGCGACGCGCGGGCGGACGACTCCGACACCTCCCTCACGTACGGGTTCGCCCTCTTCCACGTCTCCTCCGGCGCCTTCTGCGCGCGCACCCTGAGGACGTTCGGCCTCTCCTGCTTCCACACAAGCCCCTTCTTGTCGCCGTATATCCTGAGCCTTAGGCCGTTCTCCTCGCCCGTCGCCACCTTCGACGCCACAAGGACGCCCTTCGCGCCGCCCTCGAAGCGCAGCAGCACGCTGCCGTCGTCGTCGAGCGGAGCTGGCGCCACGAAGCTGGAGAGGTCCGCGAGCAGCGACTCTATTCTGAGCCCCGTCACGTACTCCACGAGATGCGCTGCATGGACGCCGATGTCGCTCATGCAGCAGCTCTTCCCCGCGCAGGCGGGGTCCATCTTCCACTTGTTGCGCTTGTCGAGCGGCTGCGAGAAGTCCATCTTGCGGAACGACCCCTGGGCGTATTCCACCACCACCTTGCAGACGCGCCCGATGTCGCCGCGCGCCACCAGGTCGTGCGCGAGCTTCACCATCGGATAGCCCGTGTAGGTGTGCATGAGGCCGAACACCCTGCCCGTGCGCGCGACGAGCGCCTCGAGCTCCTCCGCCTCATCGATCGTGAGCGTCATGGGCTTCTCGCACATCACATGGAAGCCTGCCTCGAGCGCGGCCTTCGCGATCGGGTAGTGGAGATGGTTGGGGGTGCATACTGCAATGAAGTCCGCGCGCTCGCCCTTCGGCAGCGCGGCCTCGCCGGAGACGAGCTCCTGCCAGGAGGAGTAGAGCCTCTCCGGGCGCACGCCTATCGCGTCGCCGATCTCGGCGTTCTGCGCGGGGTCGCGGTTGAACATGCCCGCCACGACGTCCACGCCGCCGTCGAGCCTAACGGCCTCGCGGTGTATCTTCCCGACGAACGCCCCAACGCCGCCGCCCACCATCGCCATCTTAAGCTTCTTCATTTCTCAAGCGCCTTGCTGATCGGTGAATCCTTTGCGATCCAGGCTCCGGCCTCGAGCATCTTCACGAAGCGCTTGAACGCCTGAAGGCGGTGCTGGTCCGCGAAATCACCCCTGCGGGCCTTGAGGGCCTCCACGCACTCGGCCTCCACGGCCTTGATGCGCGCAGCCACCTTGGAGTCGGGCTCGTAGCAGAACGCCTCCCAGAGGCGGATGAAGCGCTCTGCGGGGTCGGACGCCTTGTCGGCGAACGCCAGCGACTCGTCCGCGAGGCGGTGGCGCAGCTTGGCGACGTCGCCGAACTTGAGGCCGAGCCCGCCGTTCACGGTGTCGGCGTAGCGCGACGGAATGCGGCGCACCCAGATGTTGCGGAACGGCACAGGCCTGCCATGGTCCTGGAGGGATATAGGCCCCTCGGAGATGGTGCCGTGCGGATAGCGTCTGCACCAGCCTGTGTGGCCCTGGAACGGGAAGTCGTCCTGCACCAGCACGCCGTTGAAGAACACCGTGGCCGAGCCGGGGTCCACCATCCTCTTCCCGTCGAAGCGCGGGGGATGGAAGACGATGTCGTATGTCTGCCACTCTCCGGGGCTGCGGCAGGGCTGGACGATGGGCGGATTCTGGCCGTAGACGGCGCCGGCCTGGCCGTCCGCGTAGTTCGCCTCCTTCCAGGGCGAGCGAGAGGGCTTGACGTTTGAGGAGTCGAGTATCTGAATCTCGTAATTGCCGAGGAAGATGACCCCCGAGTTGCCCCACCCGGTGGTGTCGCCCACGGGCGTCTTCCACTCCACGTGCAGCTGGCAGTCGGAGAACTTCTCGGCAGTGGCGGCGGAGCCGGACCCCGGCGTGCAGATGAACTCGCCGTCCTTGACGGTCCACTTCACCGGATTCCCCGCGCGGTCGCGCCAGTTCCTCCTGACACTTTCCTCGGTTCCGTCGAAGAGGACGATGGCGTCGCTAGGCGGCCTGCCGGGGGCGGCCTCGACCTTGACGGGGTCTGGCCGGTTCACGTCGTGCACGGCCCAGGCGTGCGTCGCGTCGGGGCGGTCCCCCGAAGGCTCGGCAACGGCGAACATCGCCGCGCCGGCCGCCGCCAGCAGGAAAGGATTCAAAGCGGTCTTTCTCATGATCTCACCTCCATCTTCGCGCAGTCCAGCCTCTCGCCCGGGCGCAGCTGGGCGAGGTTGCCCATGAAGCCCCATTCGGTCATGCGGCAGGCGATGTCGAATGGGCTCGTCGTCCTGCCGCCGCCGAGGCAGCTGTCGACGTACTGGTGGTAGTGCGATGGCGCCGCCGCCACGGACGGCATGGATGGCGGGTTGGAGCCGTCCTTCATCACGTAGCAGGGCTCTACGTCGTAGTGCGTTGATAGAAGCCAGCCCTTCGTGCCCTCCACGACGCGCCCCTGCGGCGGAAGGCGCTTCATGGGCGTGAGCGCCGCGATGTCCTGCAGGAACGCCGGCGGGAAGAACTTGGGCTCGAGGCGGAATTCGGCGTTTCCGAAGCCATCGCACCACTCGACCTCGAACGGCTTCATGCCGCTTGCCTTCACACCGGGGAACGTCCACGTGACGTGGGACATGGACGGCCAGAACTGCTCGCGCTGCGCGTCGGTCCAGTCGTCCGCCGCCACCTCGGCCCTGACGAAATCGGGCCGCGTGGCGCCAAGCCCCATCCCAAGCCATATCGGGCTCATAAGGTGGAGCCCGAGATCGCCCAGCCACGACGTCCCGAACTCGCGCCACTTGCGCCACGTCCTCGGATGGTACGCGCCCGCCGCGAACGGACGCCACTTCGCCGGCCCCAGCCACAGCTTCCACTCAAGCGTCTCTGGGACGGGCGCCTCCGGAAGCGGCCAGCGGAAATAGTCGGGCTTTGGAAAGCCACGCCTTGTGGAGAAGAGCCACACGTGCCTCACCTCGCCGATCACGCCTTTCTTGAGTGCGGCCACCGTGCGCCTGTCGCACTCCCACGCCGCTATCTGCGTGCCCATCTGCGTGACGGCGCCCTTCTCGGCGGCAAGGCGCTCAATGCGCCGGCAGTCGCCAAGGTCATGGCAGAGCGGCTTCTGCGAATAGACGTTCAGGCCGCGGTTGAGGGCCTCCACGATGTACTGCGCGTGGGTGTGGTCGGGCGTGGAGACGTTCACGGAGTCGATCTTGTCCCCCTCCGCCGCGAACATCTCGAAGGCGTCGCGGTAGAAGCGGGCGCCGGGGTAGCGCTTGCGCGCCGCGTCAAGATACCGCGAATCGACGTCGCACACCGCCGTCACGTTCAGGTCGCGGTGCGACGCCAGCTGCGAGAGGTCGTAGCCCGCCTGGTTCGCGCTCCCGATCGCCGCGTGCGAGAGCATCTCGTTCGGCCTGCGCCTCTTCACCACCGCCGGGAAGGCGATCACCGGCGCCGCCGCGCAGGCGGACGCCATGAAGCTTCGTCTTGTCATATGCATGGCCTGTACTTCCTATTTGCCCGTGAGCTTGTCCTTGTGGGAGTAGAACGTCTTGACCTTCTCCGCGAAGCTCCTGGACTCCGGGAAGTTGGACGCGTCCAGCGTCTTCGCAAGATCCTCGAGGAGCCCCCTCTGCCTGCCCGTGAGGTACTGCGGAACCTCGAAGACGATGCGCGCCACGAGATCCCCCGCGCCGCCGCCGCGTATGGACGCGACGCCCTTCCCGCGAAGGCGCATCATCTTGCCGTTCGGCGTCCCCGCCGGGATCGAGAGCGTGGCGGTGCCCTCTGGCGTCGGCACGTCCACCTTGCCGCCAAGCGCGGCCAGCACCGGCGAGACCGGCACGTCCACAGCGAGATCCAGCCCGTCGCGGACGAAGATCGGCGAATCGCGCACGTTCAGGACGACGTAGAGGTCGCCCGGCTCGCCGCCGCGCAACCCCCCAGCGCCCTTCCCGGCGAGGCGCAGACGCGAACCGGTGTCCACTCCCTTGGGGATCCTGAGGGAAAGCGACCGCCGCGCGCGGACCAGCCCTTCGCCGCGGCACTTTGGGCATGGCTTCTCAACCACCGTGCCCACGCCGCCGCAGTTGGGGCAGGTCTGGCGCACCTGGAAGAAGCCTCCGCCGGCGATGACCTGCCCGCGTCCGCCGCACGTGGAGCATGTGACGCGACGCGAGCCCGCGGCCGCGCCGCTGCCGTGGCATTCGGGGCACTGGTCGGGTAGGTTGAGCTCGATCGTGCGCTCGCTGCCGAAGATGGCCTCGTCGAAGTCGATGTCGAGGCGCATGGTCATGTCCTCGCCCTGCTGGGGGGCGTTGGGGTCGGCGCGGCGGCGTCCGCCGCCGAAGAACTCCTCGAAGCCGCCGAATCCGCCGCCGCCGCGTCCGCCGAAGAGGTCGCCGAACATGGAGAAGATGTCGTCCATGCTCATGCCCCCGGCACCGTACCCGCCGGCCGCGCCCTCGAACGCCTGGTGCCCGAACTGGTCGTAGCGCCGGCGCTTCTCGGGGTCGTGCAATACGTCGTACGCCTCCGCCGCCTCCTTGAACTTCTCCTCGGCCGCCTTGTCGCCGGGGTTGCGGTCGGGATGGTACTTCATCGCCAGCTTGCGGTAGGCGCTCTTTATCTGGTCCTCCGTGGCGTCCTTCGCCACGCCCAGAACCTCGTAGTAGTCGCGTTTGTCTGCCATTGTCGATCCCCGCCTTTCATCCCTCGGCCTTGCCGGCGGAGACCACGACCTGCGCGGCGCGGAGCAGCCTGCCGTTCAGAAGCCAGCCGCGCTTCACCTCGGTCATGACGTTCCCCTCGGGGACGTCCGGCGAGGGAAGCGTGGCGAGCGCCTCGTGGTAGTTAGCGTCGAAGGGCTCGCCCATGGAGTCGAGGGGCGTCGCGCCGTGGTCGGCGAGCGTCTTGAGGAGGCCGTCGTACACGAGCTGCACGCCGGAGACGAAGGGATCGTCCTTCTTGTCCTTCGCGCCGTCAAGGGCGCGGGCGAGATCGTCCACCGTCGCTAGCACGTCCTTCAGGACGTCGGCGGCGGCGAACTTCGCGAGGTCGGCGCGGTCGCGCTCGGTGCGCTTGCGGAAATTGTCGAAGTCGGCACGCATGCGCGCGTACATGTCCTTCCAGTCCGGCGCGGCAGGGGCCGCCGGGGGCTCCTCCGGCCGTTCCTCGGCCTTGGGCTCATCGGCAACTGGCTCGTCGGCGGCAGGCTCGTCGGCGGCGGAATTGGACTCGCCATCGGCGGCGGCCTCAGAATCCGCAGCCGCGTCCGCCTCTTCCGCAGCAACGGCCTCCGGCTCCTTCGCCGCATCTTCCGCCGCTTCGGCCTTCCCTTCTTTCTTCTCTTCTTCTTCGTTCATTTCGATCTTTCTTTCCTTTAAATCCACTAAATCCTCTCACCGCGCGAGCAGCTCCTCTCGCACGTTGCGCGGGACGAGCGCGAAATCGCTCGGCTCCATCGAGTACGACGCGCGGCCCTTGGTGAGGGAGCGGATCGCCGTGGCGTATCCGAACATCTGCGCCATCGGGACGCGCGCATGGACTATCTGCATGTCGCCGCGCTGCTCCATGTCGAGCACCGTTCCGCGGCGGGCGTTCAGGTCGCCCAGCACCTCGCCCACCGACTCGGGGGGCGTCGTGATCTCAAGTTTCATTATCGGCTCCAGGAACTCCGGCGCGGCCACCTCGGCCGCCTCGCGGAAGCCCATCATGGCGGCGCCGCGGAACGCGACTTCGTCCGACACCTCAGGATCCACCAGCGACACGCCCGTCACCGTCACCTCAAGGTCGGTCATCGGATAGCGCGCAAGTACGCCCGTCGCGATTCCGTCCCTGAGGCTCTGGAGAACCACCTCCTCGAGCTTCGGGTCCGGCAGCGCCATCTTCGCGTCCCGGCCCATCTCCACGACGCTCCCCTTGCCGCGCTCCAGGGGCTTCACCTCGACCGTCAGGCCCACAGCATGGCGCTTCCCGCCAAGCTCGCGGTCGAACATGAACTCCTTCGAGGCGGAGGCCGTGACGGTCTCCAGGTAGCTCACCATCGGCTTGCCCACGTTCGCGGCCACCTTGAACTCGCGCTTGAGGCGGTCCACGAGTATCTCGAGGTGCAGTTCGCCCATGCCGGAGAGGATGGTCTGGCCCGTCTCGTCGTCCTGGCGAACCTGGCATGTGGGGTCCTCTGCGGCGAGCTGGTTCATGGAATCTACGAGCTTGTCCTTGTCCGCCCCGCTCTTCGGCTCCACGGCCAGGAACATGACGGGCTGGGGGGCCGTGATGCGCTCGAGGTAGCAGGGCTTCATCTCGGCGCAGAGGGTATCGCCCGTGGTGCACTCCTTGAGGCCGACGATCGCGCCGATGTCGCCGGCGGAGAGATGGTCCGTCTCGATCTGCTGGTCGGCGAAGAGGCGCACTATCTTGAGCGGGCGCTCGCGCTTGCGCGTGCGCGGGTTGAAGACGTTCGCGCCGCGCTTTACCACGCCGGAATAGACGCGCACGAAATATAGCTTGCCCACGTACGGGTCCGTCGCGATCTTGAACACGAGCGCGGAGAGAAGCTCCTTCTCGTCCGCCTTGCGGGTCACCTTCTCGCCGCTTTTCAGGTCCGTGGCCTCGGTGGGCGGACGGTCCAGCGGGCTCGGCAGATACCACGCCACGCCGTCGAGGAGCGGCTGCACGCCCTTGTCGCGCAGCGACGTCCCGCAGAAGACCGGCACAAGCTGGTTGGAGACCACGAGGCGGCGGATCGCAGGGCGCAGCTCCTCGGCGGAGAGGTCGCCCTTCTCGAGATACGCCTCCATCACGCCCTCGTCGAGGTCGGCCACCTTCTCGCACAGCTCTGCGCGCGCGAGCTCGGCGTCGTCCTTCATCTCGGCTGGTATCTCCTCCACTGCGAACTTCGCGCCAAGCGACTCCTCGTCGAACACGACGGCCTTCATCTCCACGAGATCCACGACTCCCTTGAATGAGTCCTCCCTGCCGATGGGGAGCGTCACTGGGACTGCGTTCGCGTGGAGCTTGGAGCGCATCTCCTCCACCACGCGCTGGAAATCGGCCCCCATGCGGTCCATCTTGTTCACGAACGCGAGGCGGGGGACGGCGTAGCGGTCCGCCTGGCGCCAGACGGTCTCCGACTGCGGCTGAACGCCGCCCACCGCGCAGAACACGCCCACCGCGCCGTCGAGGACCCGGAGCGAGCGCTCCACCTCCATCGTGAAGTCCACGTGTCCGGGGGTGTCGATCAGGTTGATCGTGCACCCCTTCCACTCGCACGTGATGGCGGCAGAGGTGATCGTGATCCCGCGCTCGCGCTCCTGCACCATCCAGTCGGTGGTGGTGTCGCCCTCGTGCACCTCGCCGATGGCGTGTATCTTGCCGGTGTAGTAGAGTATGCGCTCGGTCGTCGTCGTCTTCCCCGCGTCGATGTGGGCGACGATGCCGATGTTCCGGACTTTCGATAGATCGCTTTCTTCCATAGGCGTTATAGTATATCAAAAACCGCGCGCGAATGGGGGACATTTCAGCGCAGGACCACCATCCCCCCATCCGCCGACGCCTTGAGCGTGCTTCCCGGCGGGTATTTCCCCGCCACGAGCGCGCGCGCCGCCGGCGTCTCGATGTCGCGCTGGATCGCGCGCTTCACGGGCCTTGCGCCGTATGCGGGGTCGTAGCCGTCCTTAGCCAGGACGTCGAGCGCGGCGTCGTCGATCTCGAACGACACCTCCTGCTCCGCCAGGCGCTTCGCGAAGTCCTTGAGCTGGAGCTTCACGATGGCGCGGATCTGCGCCTCGGAGAGCGGCTTGAACTCGAGTATCTCGTCAAGGCGGTTCAGGAACTCGGGACGGAAGATGCTCTTGAGCGCGTCGCGCGGGGCGTTGGAGGTCATGATCACGACGGCGTTCTTGAAGGAGACCGTGCGGCCGTGGGAGTCCGTGAGGCGTCCGTCGTCCAGCACCTGCAGGAGCAGGTTGAAGACGTCGGGATGCGCCTTCTCTATCTCGTCGAGAAGCACCACGGAGTACGGCTTGCGCCTGACCGCCTCGGTGAGCTGCCCGCCCTCGTCGTAGCCGACGTATCCGGGCGGCGCGCCCACCAGGCGGGAGACGGCGAACTTCTCCATGTACTCGCTCATGTCGATGCGCACCATGCTCGCCTCGTCGTCGAAAAGCTCCGCCGCGAGCGCCTTCGCGAGCTCCGTCTTGCCCACGCCCGTGGGGCCCAGGAACAGGAACGCGCCGACGGGGCGCTGGCGGTTCTTTATGCCGGCACGGGAGCGCAGGACGGCGTCGGCCACGGCGTCAACCGCCTCGTCCTGGCCGATGACGCGCTCGTGGAGGATGTCGGAGAGCTTCAGGAGCTTCGCTCGCTCGCCCTCGAGGAGCTTCGCCACGGGCACCCCTGCCCAGCGGGAGACCACCTCGGCGATCTCGTCAGCCGTCACCTCCTCGCGCAGAAGGGCCCCGTCGCCGCCCGCGCCGCGTATCTCGGCCTCGTGCGCCTTGAGCTTCTTCTCCAGATCCGGTATTACGCCGTGCTCCAGGCGCGCGGCCTTCTCGTATTCGCCCACGCGCGCGGCCTCCTCGTATTCATGGCGCGCCGCGTCGAGGTCGGCGCGCACGCGCTTGACGTCCTCCAGCGACGCCTTCTCGTTCTTCCAGCGAGCGGTGAGCGCGTCGGACTTCGCCTTCGCATCGGCGAGCTCCCTGCGGAGCTCCTCCAGGCGCTTCTTAGACGCCTCGTCCTTCTCCTTGGAGAGCGCTATCTCCTCGATCTCGAGGCGGCGCACCTGGCGGGTGAGCTGGTCGAGCTCGGCCGGGCAGGAGTCCATCTCCGTGCGGATGGAGGCGCAGGCCTCGTCGAGGAGGTCTATCGCCTTGTCCGGCAGGAAGCGGTCCTGGATGTAGCGCGAGGAGAGCGTCACGGCGGAGACTATTGCCTCGTCGCGGATGTGGACGTTGTGGTACTTCTCGAAGCGCTCCTTTAGCCCGCGCAGGATCGAGACGGCGTCCTCCTCCGTTGGCGGGTCCACCTGCACCGGCTGGAAGCGGCGCTCGAGGGCCGCGTCCTTCTCCATGTACTTGCGGTACTCGTCGAGCGTTGTTGCGCCCACGCAGTGGAGCTCGCCACGGGCGAGCATGGGCTTAAGCATGTTGCCGGCGTCCGTCGAGCCCTCGGTCTTGCCCGCGCCCACGATGGTGTGTATCTCGTCTATGAAGAGGATGATGCGCCCGTTCGCGGAGCGTATCTCGTTCAGAACCGCCTTGAGGCGCTCCTCGAACTGCCCGCGGTACTGCGCGCCGGCCATGAGGGCAGTCATGTCCAGCGAGAACACGGTGCGCCCCTTCAGGCCCTCCGGAACGTCGCCGCGCACGATGCGCTGGGCGAGGCCCTCCACGATCGCCGTCTTGCCCACGCCGGGCTCGCCGATCAGGACGGGGTTGTTCTTCGTCTTGCGCGAAAGGATGCGGATCACGTCGCGTATCTCGGAATCCCGCCCTATCACCGGGTCGAGCTTGCCCTGCCGCGCCATCTCCACAAGGTCCGTCCCGTACTTCTTCAGCGCCTCGAACTGCTGCTCGGGGTCGGCGGACGTCACGCGCTGGTTTCCGCGCACCGCGCGAAGCGCCGCCAGAAACCCCTTCTCGTCCACCCCCGCGTCCTTGAGAAGCTTCGCGCACGGCGAGTCCGGCGCCTTGAGGACTGCCAGGACTATATGCTCCACGGAGACGTATTCGTCCTTCATCTCCTTCGCCGCGTCCTCGGCGCGGACGAATACGTTCGCCAGCTCCGAGGAGATGTATATCTTGTCCATCTCCACATTGCCCGAAAGACGGGGCTTCGCGTTGATAGCCTCCTCAAGACGGGCGGTCAAGGGCGCAGTGCCGGCCCCCATCTTCGAGAAGAGGTTCGGCACCAATCCCTGTGAATCTTTCAAAAGGGCGAAAAGGACATGCTCCACGTCAATCTGCTGCTGCGCGTGGCGACGCGCCACGTTCTGCGCCGTTTCAAGCGCCTCTCGCACTTTGGTTGTGTATTTTTCTGCGTTCATATCTGGTTCCTCCAAATCCCAAGTGCAAATCCCATGCCATTCCAGTAAATCCAGTAAATATCCTCCTATTGTCCTATTCCTCCTAGTCCAATCCTCCTAATTGTCCTATTCCTCTTGTCCTATTCCTCCTCTTGTCCTAGAATCGCCCGAAGAAAAAACAAGCGACACAGTGTGCCAATACGACACACTGCGCCACTTTGTCTTTTCTAGTTCTTTACTTCTTACTGAGCGGGAGCGGCCTCGCCGTCATCGCCAAATCCCTTGGACTTGAGGTAGTCGACAACCTTGCCCACGGTCGTGAGCTTCTCGGCATCCTCTTCGGGGATGGCCGCGCCGAACTCTTCCTCAAAAGCCATGATCAATTCGACTGAATCCAGCGAATCAGCACCAAGATCGTCGATGAACGACGCTTC
>CAMOHV010000014.1 GCA_946615275.1 uncultured Verrucomicrobiota bacterium
TGCAGTCTGCCGAGGAATGTCCAGGAGGAGATGGTGAGGAGCGTGCCAGGGTTGGAGAATGCTGAATTCCTCGCGTATGCATACGCGATAGAGTATGACGGTATCGACGCCAGGGAACTCAAGCACACACTAGAGTCGAAGAGAATCGGTGGATTGTACTTCGCGGGGCAGGTGAACGGCACCACGGGATATGAGGAGGCGGCAGCGCAAGGTATGATGGCAGGCGCGAACGCCGCCTTCGCTGTGCGCGGCGAGGAGCCGCTCGTTCTGAGTCGTCAGGACGCCTACATCGGCGTCCTCATAGACGATCTGGTGACAAAGGGTACGGACGAGCCGTACAGGATGTTCACCTCAAGGGCCGAAAGGCGGCTCATTCTCAGGCAGGACAACGCGCGGTATCGTCTGATGGAGGCATCAGAAAGAATCAGAGTATTGCCGGAGGTCATCAGACATGATACAATGGCGAAAGCTGCATTCATTGAATTGGAGATGGCGAGGCTGCGCACGACACCGCACGAGAACGGGACTTTGCTCTCGTTCCTGCAAAGGCCGGAGACTCAATATATTGATGTCGCGCCGGGGAATGCTCTGCCACCCGGCGACGTCTCGGAGGAGATTGAGATTCTCGCCAAGTACGACGGATACATCGAACAGGAGAAGATAGCCGCCGCAAGGGCGAAGCGCGACGAAGGGTTGAGGATACCGGAATGGCTGGACTACGACAAGTGCCTTGCCGTAAGGTACGAGAGCCGTGAGAAGCTTAAGAAATACCGTCCGGAGACTTTGGCGCAGGCTGGGCGGATACCCGGCGTGAACCCGGCGGATCTCGCGGTGCTCGCGATTGTGATCAAGAGAGGAAGGACAAGCCAATAGAAAAATCCTACTCATCCATTCCTACTCGTCCTATCCTCCTACTCGTCCTATCCTCCTACTCGTCCTAGAATCGTCCTTAGTTATGCGTCATTGATTTTGCGGCTTAACCAATGCCCGAAAATATGCTATAATTGAAGCTCGATTCATGGAAAAGCAGTTTTGAAATGAAAAACCGAAAAAGCATTCTGGCAGTCCTATTCACGGTTCTCTGCGGCGCGCTCTGTGCCGCGGAGAACGTCCCGGCGTATCCCAACTTCAACCTCCCAAGGGTGGAGGAGATGATGTTCCTCGTGCTGCAGATCGGCGTGATCATCTTCGCGGCGAAGCTGGGCGGGATGCTGGCGTCGCTCTTGAAGATGCCGTCGATACTCGGCGAGCTTGCGGCGGGCATAGTAATAGGCCCTTGGGCGCTGGGCGGAATCCCGATAGGGTCGGGGCTGTTCAGATACGGGCTTTTCAACGGTGTGGCGCTGAAGGCGATGAACGCCGCCTCCGACGGCGCGGCCACGCAGATGTTCGGGACCATGGCGGGCGCGCACGCGATGTTCGACGCCACAAGCCCCGCCCTCTACGGCATAGCCACCCTGGCCTCGATAATACTCCTCTTCCTCTCCGGACTCGAGACGAATCTGAAGATGTTCCTCAAGTACTCGTTCGTGGGGTCCATGGTGGGCCTGGGGGGCGTGATATTCAGCTTCATCTTCGGCGACCTCTGCGCGGTGTACCTCCTGCCGCACTTCTTCCCCGTCAAGTTCGGGGCGCTCGGCTCCATGCCGATCAGGCAGGCGGTGATGCAGGCGGCGCCGATGTACATGGGCATAATGTCCACGGCCACGTCCGTGGGCATAACGGCGCGGATACTCTCGGAGCGCAAGAAGATGGACTCCGAGGAGGGCGTCACCATCATGGCGGGGGCGGTGATAGACGACGTGCTCGGCCTCATCGTCCTCGCGATAGGCAACGGCGTGATCGCCGCCACGATCGCCGCCGCCGCCGGAGGAGAGTCGGCCGGCGTGCCCTGGGGGAAGATAGGCATGGTGGCCGTCAAGGCGTTCGGGGTGTGGCTCGGCGCGACGTTCATCGGCGTGATCCTCGCGCGCAGGATAGCATGGCTCCTGAAGCTCTTCAAGAGCGAGCACGCCATCGCGACGCTCGCCTTCGGGCTTTCGATGATCCTGGCCGGCTTCTTCGAGTACATGGGCCTTGCGATGATCATCGGCGCGTACGTCGTGGGCCTGGCGCTCTCGCGCACGGACCTCAAGCACATGATCCAGGAGACGCTCGCGCCGGTGTACACGTTCCTCGTGCCGATATTCTTCTGCGTGATGGGGATGATGGTGGACGTAACCGCGCTCATGTCCAAGCCCGTCCTCGTGTTCGGCGCCATATACACGGCTCTTGCGGTGCTAGCGAAGATACTGGGCTGCGCCATCCCAAGCTGGTTCTGCGGCTTCAACCTGCTCGGCGGCATCCGCATCGGGACGGGAATGGTGCCTCGCGGCGAGGTGGCGCTCATAATCGCGGGGCTGGGCCTCTCGAACGGCTTCCTCTCCCAGGAGATATTCGGCATCGGCATCATGATGACTCTCGTGACGACCGTGGTGGCGCCGCCGGCCCTCGTCGCGCTGTTCCTTCCTAAGAAGAGAGGCGTGCGGCATCCAAAAGGCTCGATGGAGAATTCCCGCACAGTCCACTTCAAACTCCCCGAGGGCGAAATCGCGAACATCATGTTCGACAAGCTGGTGGACGTGTTCCGCCGCGAGGGATTCTTCACGAGCCGCCTTATGGAGGACCCCTACAGAAGCATCTGGGAGATAACGAAGGACGACATGGAGCTTTCCTTCACGCGGAAGGGGAAAGAGATATTCATCGAGTGCACTCCCCAGGAGGAGGAGCTGTTTGGAAAGGCGTGGGAGGAGGTCGTAAGCGACATGATCCACCTCGCAGGAACATTGTCGAAGCCAGTGACCAAGAAGGAGATAGTGAACGCCCTCGTGCAAGACGCCTCCGCGGATGTCAAGACGCCCTCTTCCATCACGCGCCACATCCACAAGTTCGTGATGATCCCGGCGTTCAAGGCGTCAACCAAGAAAGAGGCCATAGAGAGGCTTGTGGAGGCCATCGCCGAGGAGAACAAGGGACATGTGAAGAATGTGGAGGCCGCGAAGGATGCTGTGTTCAAACGCGAGAACGCCATGCCCACCGGACTGAACCATGGCGTGGCAGTGCCGCACGGACGCACCGACGCCGTGGACGGAATCATGGGCGCGGTGGCGATTGTCGACAACTCAGGCAACGAGAACGGCATCATCCCGGACTACGAGACCATAGACCACTCGATGATACAGATCATTGTCCTCACTCTCGCCCCTGAAAGCGCTCAAAGCCCTTACCTGCAGTGCATGGCGTACATATCCCACGCTCTGCGCGATGCCGAGGCATGCGCGGAGCTCAGAAAGTGCACCACCGAAAAGGAGATGAGGGAGTTTTTCAAAGAGCGTAAATAGTTATGAACAAAAGTTGTTCATAACTTGTCGATTAAATATGATTTTTTCTGCGTGGCAAACGCCGGGAAATATGGTTCAATATACACATGATAATTTTTGGGGACAATAGCCATGGATGAACCTCCAGATAAAAACGACGAAGACCTTTGGAAGAAGGTCGTCGTGTTCTGCCGCGGCATGATGGAGACGGAAGAGGACAGAAGCAAGATGGAGCGCTTCTTCCCGCAGTTCGTCTCGCACAGGTTAGTCGACGGAGAATACCATATAGGCGTGCCAGGCGAGACCGAGGTGGACTGGTTCTCGCCGCTCTATTCCAATCTCATTTCGAAGGCGCTGGAGGCTACGGGCGTTCCGAACACGAAGGTCAAGTTCGTAGTGGACTCCAGCGCCGCGCCCCTCCGCCCCGCTCCGAAGATGTACAGCGCCGAGAAGCAGTCTGCGCCAGCCGCGCCGCGCGCGCCGCTCTTCTCGTCAACGCTTCCCCTCGATCCACTCTACACTTTCGAGAACTTCGTTCGCGGACCCTCCAACTCCTTCGCATACGCGATAGCGTCGGCCGTTGCGAAGAACCCGGACACGAACAACTACAACCCTCTTTTCATATACGGAGGAACCGGACTTGGCAAGACGCACCTGATGGAGTCCATCGGCAACTACATAAACAAGAAGTACCCGAAGAAGTCGGTGTGCTACATCACGTCGGAGACGTTCTTGAACAAGTACGTGGAGGCGCTCGCGAACGATTCAATAAACGAGTTCCGCGCCCGCTACCGCAACATCGACGTGCTTCTCATCGACGACGTGCAGTTCATCGCCGGCAAGGAGAAGATACAGGAGGAGTTCTTCCACACATTCACCCAGCTGATGACATGCAACAAGCGCGTGGTTCTCACGAGCGACGTTCCGCCCAAGGATCTATCCGGCCTTGAGAGCCGCCTCATCTCTCGCTTCCAGCAGGGGACGGTGGTGCAGGTCGAGGTTCCGAGCTACGAAACGCGCCTCGCGATCATCAAGGTGAAGGTCAAGGCGGCTAACCTCATGGTGCCGGAGGACGTGCAGCGCTGGATAGCGGAGAACATCCGCTCGCATGTGCGCGCCCTAGAAGGCGCCCTGAGCATAGCGGAGGCTTTCCTGGAGAGCAATCCCGACATTCCGCTCACGCCGGAGGCGCTCAAGCACCTGATGAAGGACCTTATCGAGGAGGAGAGGGCTCTCCGCAACCTCTCTGTGAACGAGATCATATCGCGCACTGCGGAGTTCTACGGGGTGACGGTGAAGGACATACTCTCGCCGGAGCGCACGCAGCCCCTCGTGACCGCGCGCCAGATGGCGATGTTCCTTGCCGTGAAGCTCACAACATGCTCGCTGCCCGCAATCGGCAAGGCGTTCGACAAGAACCACTCCACGGTGCACCATGGCGCCGGGAACATCCAGAAGCGCATAGACGTGGAGCCGGAGCTGATGAACGCGCTCGAGGAGATCACCACGCGGCTGGGGAGGAAGATGTCAGACGTTCTGGCCTAAAAATGGCGTTTCACTCCCTGTTGAAAAGGTGTTGAGAAGTCGCAGATTTGTGAACAGAAGCCGACAGGTGCGGAACAAATGGAACGGAGTGAAACGCAATCAACCGAGTTGTGCACAGCACGAACATGCTCCAAAGCCCGCTTTCAAGCGCATCTCGCCGAGTTGTGAACATTGTGAACAATCTTAATAATACTGATAATCAATCTTTACAAGTACATCATAATTAGGGTAAAATATAAGACGCCATTTCACAGAAGAATGGAGAGAAGAAAAAAATGAAGATCAAAATAGTCCGCGCCAAATTCCTTGACGCCCTGAAGACGGTGCAGAACATCGCAGCTGCGAAGGGTTCTCTGCAGATACTGCAGAATGTCCTTCTTGAGGCGAAGGAGAAGCAGCTCTTCCTCACCACCACGGATCTAGACCTGTCGATCCGCTCCGTGGTGGACTGCGAAGTGGAGAGCGAGGGCGCGACGACTCTTCCCGCCAAGCTTCTCTTCAACACGATCGCCAAGGCCGCAGAAGGTGTGGTGGAACTTGACGCCGGTCCGGACGACCGCGCCCTCATCTCGGCGGGTACCGCCGTCTTCAAGCTCGCCGGAATGCCCGTCTCCGACTTCCCTGCGCTTCCAGCGGACAGCCAGGCGTTCGCCTACACTCTACCGCAGATGACTCTGCGCGAAATGCTCCGCAAGACTGCATTCGCCGCCTCGCAGGACGACACGCGCAAGACGCTCAAGGGCGTCCTCGCTAGCTTCCGCGAAGGAAAGCTCACGATGGTGGCCACCGACGGCCGCCGCCTCGCCCTCATCGAACACGAGATTGAGTTTCCCGCCGGCGAAGAGCGCGAACTGGTCCTTCCAACAAAGGTCGTGTCCGAGCTGCAGCGCGCCCTTTCCTCCGACGGCGACGTCTCGATCACCGTTGAGAAGTCCCAGGTGTCGTTCAATCTCGGCGACACGCGCATCTACTCGAAGCTCCTAGACGAAGTCTATCCCAACTACCGCCAGGTGATCCCCTCGAACTGCAACCAGCGCGTCATTGTGGAGCGCAAGCCGCTTCTCGACGCCCTCGACCGCGTTAGCGTGATGATGATCGACGACTCTAACTCCACGCGTCTCACCTTCGACTCTAACGAGCTGACAGTCACCTCCGCCGCCTCGGACGTCGGCGAGGCGCGCGACGTCGTGCCGATCAAGTACGACGGGCCACGCATCGAGATAGTCTTCAACCCCAACTTCGTGATGGATCCCCTCAAGGCCATCGACGAGGACGAGGTGTTCATCGAGCTCATCGACGGCGCTAAGCCCGCGATGATCAAGTGCTCCGTGCCGTTCCTCTACGTGATGATGCCCCTGCGCGTCAGTTCGTGACCAGACTCTAGCCATGCGGCTTTGGACGGACAAGAAGTACCCCATCGTCCTCTCGTGCGCCAAGTGCCTTGAGCCGTTCGTGGAGGATGAGGTCAGGTCCATGGGCTACAAGCTCCTGGACAGGGCCGAGAACATCGTCGTGGTGGAAGGCGGCATGCGCGACGTTCTGCGCCTCAATCTTCGCCTCCGCACCGCGCATCGCGTCCTCGTGCCTCTTCTCCGCACCACGTGCCGGCATGTGCGCGAGCTGTACGAAAAGGTGGGGTCGATCGACTGGGAGAACATCTTCGCTCCGGACGGCTACTTCTCCGTAAGCTCCATAGTGTACAACAACACCGTCCGTGACACGCGCCTTCCGTCGCTGGTGACGAAGGACGCCGTCTGCGACAGAATCCGCATGAAGCGCGGATGCCGTCCGGACTCCGGCTCGGACTACGACAAGGGCGGCGCGGTGTTCGTCCATTGGAACAAAGACCGCGCAATAATATACATCGACACCACCGGCGCCCCGCTCTCGAAGCGCGGATACCGCAAGATACCAGGATCCGCCCCCATGCAGGAGACGCTAGCCGCCTGCTGCATCGACGCGTTGAAGTGGGACCGCAAGTCTCCGTTCATATCGCCGATGTGCGGTTCTGGCACTCCCGCCATCGAAGCGGCTCTTCTCGCGCTGAACCGCGCGCCAGGCTCTCTTCGTTCCCGCTTCGCTTTCATGAGCGTCCTTGGCTGGGAGCAGATGGTACCTGGGGAATCCGCGCCGCGCATCGCCCCGCGCCAGCGTTTCGGCGCCACTCCTGAGCAGATCTGGAAGGAGATGCTGATCGAAGCCGCCGAAAGCGAGAACAAAGTCGATCTCCCCAAGATCATCGCGACAGACATTTCGCCCGATGCGATTCAGAACGCCCAGCTCAACGCTCATGCCGCCGGAGTCAACAGCCTTATCACCTTCAAGGTCTGCGATTTCGGCGAAACGCCCGTGCCCCCTGATGGGAAGGGCGTCGTGTTCTTCAACCCTGAATACGGCATACGCCTTGGAACTACAGAGGAGCTTACTCCCATCTACGAGCGGATCGGCACTTTCATGGCGGAGAAGTGCGCAGGATACACAGGCGGACTCATCACCGGCAACCCTGAGCTCGCAAAGATGGTGCCTCTCTACTATTCCCATAGGGTTCCATTCTACAACGGACCCATTGACTGCAGACTGTTCGTCTATCCCGAGTGCAAGATCAGGGGTTAGTACGCGCATCCCGTGCGTCTGCGGTCACGCGGGACGCATGCCCCTACCAGATTCGCAGGAGATTTTGCCTCCCTAGGCACTAAGCACTAGGCACTTATCAACAATATATCACAACCTGTTGATAAATCGGTTATAAACAGCCTTATGAACAACTGTTTATAACTTTACTTGTGATAAATCTGTTGATAACTGTTGATAAATACCCTCTTGTCAAGTTGGCCGGAAAAGGGCATACTATATGACGCCAGTGAAAACCAGGTGAACGATGACGAATCTTGACGCAGAGATATGCCGCCGATTCAAGGAGGCGCGAAAGGGGAAAGGGCTGTCGCAGTCCTCTCTCGCGGTCGAGGTCGGGTGCAAGCAGTCTGCGATTTCAGCGTTCGAGAATGGAGACGCGACGAAGCTCTCCGATGCGACTGTGAAGAGGATATCGGAAGTTCTTGGTGTTTCGCTTGAGGCACCAAAGAGGGAGGAGAAGGCGCCTCAGCCGGCGGTGGTTCCAGGGATTATGGTGAGGGGATATTGTCCTGATCCGAACTGTCCGTCGAACGTTCCGTATGTCGTGGGCGACAGGTTGTTCTTCAAGACGCTTCGCGACAAGGCCTCGCCGAATGGAGGGGCCAGATGCGCCTGCTGCGGAGAGGTGCTGGAGATGCGGTGCCCTGCCTGCGGCGCGCCGCTAAACGACGGGGCGTGCTGCGGGGTGTGCGGCGCATCGTATGTCTCCATCACGCTACCGTCCGGCATTGACGCCGCGGCCTGGTCGGCGGCAAGGCGTTCAGAGCTGCTGCAGCTCTCAACACTCAACCCCTAATCCCCAACTCCTATGTCCAATATTCTGATAGCGGAAGACGAGAGGAACATCGCGGATGTTGTCAAGGACATCCTCGAGGCTGAAGGACATGTTGTACGCATAGTGCGCAACGGAGTGGCCGCGATCGCCGCATACCACGAGAGCCGACCCGATATGCTCGTTCTCGACGTGATGATGCCGCGGAAGAACGGTTTCGAGGTGTGCGCCGAGATCCGCGAAGTTGACGGGCTTACGCCCATCCTCTTCCTTACCGCGCGCGACGCGGACGTGGACAAGGTCCACGGCCTCAACATCGGGGCCGACGACTATCTCACCAAGCCGTTCAGCGCGCAGGAGCTCGTGGCGCGCGTCGCCGCCATTCTCCGCCGCGCCGCCAGAAGCGCCGAGACCAAGGAGCCAATCGCATCCGACGCCCCCTTCGTCATCGCCGGGCACAAGGTCGATCCTCGCCGGCTCACGCTCACGAACCTCGTCACGAAGCGTTCCGTGAGCCTCACCGTGCACGACCCGATGGTGCTGCGCGTGTTCGCGGAGAATCCTGATGTCGTCCTTAGCCGCGACGAGCTGATCGACAAGGCGTGGGGCATGCGCATGGGCGCCACCACGCGCACAGTGGACATGGCGATACTCAAGATACGCAAGCTGCTCGGCCCCGCTTCCAAGCATATTGAGACAGTCCGCGCGGGCGGCTACCGCTATAGGCCTTGAGCCCGATTTTTACAATAGATTTACAATACTTTTACAATAGATTTACATTATTTTTACAATACTTTTACAATACTTTTACAGTAGCTTGACAATTCGTCTCCCGTTTTTTGGTTAAATATTGGTGTCTTCCGCGTGGAAGGCGCAGACATCAAAACCAAAACAGGAGACGACAATGAACGAAAGCATCGAAAAGACAGGAGCCCCCGCGGCGTACCGCCCCAGGCTTTCCTACTACCATGCAAACTCGAAGGGCACCGGCAGCGCCCTGCAGCTGGAGCTGCATCCAGCGCACGACGAAACCGCCGGCAGCATCTTCCTGAGCATAGCCCGCCAGAAGACCGCTGGATCCCGCGAGCCAGGCAACGTCATCATGCCTTCCTTCGACTGGAAGAACAAGGCCGTGCTGAAGCTCGACGCCTCGGACCTCTCGCAGGTACTCCAGGTGATGCGCGGCATACAGGAGAGCATCGCCGACGGCAAAGGGCTCTTCCACCGATCGGTGAACGCCACGACGGTGATCAAATTCGAGCATCGCATCGAGCCGAGGCCCGGCTACGCATTCGACGTGTGGAAGAAGCCGCACGACGGCGAGCAGCAGCACTACTACTTCACGTTCGATCCGTCCGAGGCGTTCTTCCTGATGCTCGCGCTCGAGCAGTCGGCCGGGGTGATCGCGTTCGGCATCCCGCAGGTGATACCGCGCGCGAAGACATACGAGAACGTCCGGGTCGCGACGCCCGTCGCCGCGAACGACCCGTTCTGAAATCCTATCTAGAACCATTGCGTCTAGCGGGCGGGATGTTTCTTGAGGGGTGTGAAAGTCCTGACGACGCCCCTCCTTCCGGCGGCCCGCAGACGCAGTGGATAGAAATTGAGAATTGAGAATTGAGAATTTTTGGGTTGGCTTTCAGCCATTCAACCATTCAACTTTTCCACTATTGAACTTAGGTCATAAAATGTTCACCGAAAATCCAATCTCCGAGCGGCAGGTGCAGGCCGTGTGGTACGACGGCGCTCTGAGGCCAGATGGTCTCATGACGTTGGACGGGGAGCCATTGCGGGTCCTCGACTCCGGCATCTGGAATCTGGAGGCCGGGCCGGACTTCAAGAACGCCGTCGTCGAGGTGGGCTCCCCGCCAAGACGCATGATGGGGGACGTTGAGATACACGTCAGGCCTTCCGACTGGACGGCGCACGCACATTCGCCCGACCCGGCATATCGGCGTGTGGTGGTCCATGCCACATGGTTCGCCGGTCCGCCGCCGCCCGGTCTTCCGCCGGGATGCGCAAGCGTCTCGCTTGGCGGCTTGGCAGCAGCGCGCCCCGGCTTCGACCTTGCGAAGATAGACGTTGGAGCGTATCCGTTCGCCTGCATACCGCGCGAGCCGCGTCCGTGCGAGCTGGCTCTTCGGGGCCGGCCCGACGCGATCATTGCCGTGCTGTCCGCCGCCGGGCGCGCGAGGCTTGCGCGAAAGGCCGTCCGGATAAAGGAGATTCTCCTCCACGGAGGTTCATGCGACCAGCTCTTCTACGAGGAGGTGTTCGCGGCGCTTGGCTACAAGTACAACGCCTTTCCGTTCCGGGACGTGGCGGCCCAGATGCCATGGAGCGAGCTGCCGTCGGATCCCGGATACGCCGAGACGGCGCTATCGTGCGTCGCGAAGATGAAGGTCACGCAGGAGAGGCCGTGGCGGCGCTCGAACGTTCGCCCGGCCAACTCGCCGGAGCGCCGGCTCAAGGCCGCCGCCGCGCTTTTCAGCCAGGGGCCAGCCCTGCGTGGGCGCCTCATGGCCTGCGATCTTTCCGAGAGGAAGGGGCAGCGAGCGGCGGCGGCGGTTCTGTGCGATGGGAATCTGATGGGCCGGCGCAGGGCGGGGGCCATCATCGCGAACGTCCTGGTGCCGTTCGCCATCGCGGAGGGCGGTATGGACGAGGCGCCGGAGTGGATCCTGCCAGAGGACGTCTCGGCGCCTGTACGCCTGGCGGCGTTCCGGCTTCTCGGCCGCGACCACAATCCGTCGCTGTACGCGGGGAACGGGCTTCTGATACAGGGCCTCCTGCACGTCCACAGGGAGTTCTGCCTGGCGGTCCACCCCGGCTGCGGCGCGTGCGCGCTTGCCGCGTCTCTTTCCTCCACGCGCGGCGAAAATATGGTATAATATTCGCGTAGAGGAAACCAGAAGATGTCCATGATAGATCCATTGATGGCGATTTCGCCGCTTGACGGACGCTACGGCGGCAAGGTGGAGGAGCTTAGAGAGGTGTTCT
>CAMOHV010000015.1 GCA_946615275.1 uncultured Verrucomicrobiota bacterium
TCGGGCGCTTCGCGGCCATGTACTCGTCGGCCTTCTCGCCCATCGGGGACGAGGGCGTGATGGGGTAGATGAACGCCACGTCGCTGCAGGCGTAGGCGACTCGTGCGACCGCCAGGTTGGCGTCGGTCATGGTTTTCATGTCAACTTCAATCTTTCTACCGCCATCCAGAACAGGCAGTTTTCAGCGAAAATTAATAGTATACAACAAATTGTTCCGAGATTCAAGCGGGTGGACGCCGCCGCCGTAAGCTGGCGTCATGGTGAAAAAGGACCGATCACGCTCAGGGTGTGGACATTATCCGCGCCGGAGTTGATCATGCCGGGCGAGGGGGCGTCGATGTTCACGACCACGAGCCGTCCGTCGGGCAGGAAAAGGACCTCGCTCGGCTGGTCGAAGAGACCGTCCGCGCCGTCCGTGTCGCCGTTCGCCCACAAAAGCTCCATCCTGCCGGCGGCGATGTTCCAGGCGTAGAGCGCGTTCTGCGCGGCGGCCGTGAGGATGATGCGGTTCCGCTTCGCGTCATAGCAGATGCCGTCGCAGCAGGTTACGGTGGTGCCGTCGAGCAGTTCGGGCTTGGCATATCTGCCGCCGCCCAGATTCCGGATGCGCCAGAAGCGCCCGTCGCCGAATGAACCCGTGTAGAGGTTGCCGTCCGCGTCGAAGTCAATGCCGTCCGGGCCCGCCGTGTAGATGTGCACCTTCTTGTCGAGCGGGTCGATGCCGTTGCGGCTGCGCAGCTCGGTCGGCACCCAGGCGATGCAGTAGGGGTCCTGCTCCATCTGGTCCTTGTCGAGCAGGCGGGCCGGCTTGTCGGCGCGCAGGTCCTTCGCCGGGACGCGGTAGATGCCGCCGCCGAACTTGCCGCCGTGGTGCGCGAACGACTCCGAGAACCAGAGCGCGCCGTCGCGCCAGCGGAGTCCGTTCGGGAGCAGGGCGTTCTCCACGACGATCTCGCACCGGAGCGGCTCGCCGTTCTCGATCACGATCCGCCGCACGGTGGAGGCGTAGTTGCGGTCGGCGAAATACTGGTTCTCGGCGTAGTAGAGATTGCCGTCGTCGCCGAAGCAGATGCCCTGAGGGAAGGACTTGCCGTTTTTCGTGTCCGTGCGCGTGACGGCGAACACGCTCCACTTGCCCGTCTGCGCGTCGCGCTTCCAGATGTGTCCGGAGTAGGACGGATCGACACCGTTGATCGCCGAAAGGAAGAGGTTGCCGTACCTGTCGAGGGCCAGACCCTCCGGCGTGTTGACGATGTCGCCGAATGTCTTGAAGAGCGTCGGCCTGTTCTCCGCCGGCCCTTTCGTCCACGGCGCCGCCAGCGCCATTACACCAATCAGGACACTGCCGACAGCGATGATTGCTTTTTCTGTTTTCATGAACTTTTCCTTTCTTTGTGACACATCATTTTGAAGCATTAAGAGATCAGACTGTCGCCCGAGGCAGCTAGCCTTGTTACGACGCGAAAAACCGCTCCGCCGGAATCAGGAAGTCAAAATAACGGTCGGCCGCAACGGAAGGTGAAAGCCTTCCGTCATATACAAGCGCGGTCCGCAGGGAAAGGTTGCCGCTGAACTTGAGCTTCCGGACCTTTTCGCTGACCTCGTCGATGATCTCATGTCCGATTTCGCGGCGGCGCTTTATCTCCACCGCCATCAGCATGCGTTGGGTCTGTATCATCAGGTCGATCTGGCATCCTTCACGGTCTGCAGTCGCGCGTTGAAAGTACGGCGCTGCCGACAGCACGAGCGATGTCTCGAGTCCCAACATGGGGAAAAGCATTTGCAGGTTGCCAAGAACAAGGTTCTCAAACTGGAAGCCGAACATCGCATCCGCCCCTTTGAGCTGTTCAAGCGAGGTGAACTCGAAAAGATCCTTTTCGATCATCTTACGCCTCGGTTCAATGTAGTGTAGATAGAAACAGGTATAATTGTCGGAGACCCTGAACCGTTCCTCCCGAAGCGGCTCGCCCGTGCATGGATTCAGCCCGCCATCGCCGGCGACATATCCGGCCATGCGCAAATCCTTCAATGCCCGCGCATAGCTCCCGTTGGGAGTCTTGCCGTCGATTTCGGCCAATTCCGCCGCCGATCTCGGTCCCGTCATCAGCATCTTGAGAATCCGGCCCCTCGTCTTAGCCCTGCGGCCGAACACCCCGTTGAACGTCTCGTCGAATTCGCGGAACAGGATCCCGCGCGGCATAAAGCACATGCGACGGATATTTTCATCGACGGACAGTTCTGGCCTCACGTCTTCAAGATACTTCGGAATTCCCCCAGTCACAGACAAAAGATCTATCTTCTCCCTGACTGACATACGTTCGCCTGCCGGCCCGAGCATCTGCTGGCATTGGAACGGCGGCAGTTCCTTCAACTCGATGTCAAGCGAGTCCCGACCGACAAAACCGGTTGAATCAAGTATGTTTTCCGCGATCCATGCCGACACGGAACCGCAGAGGA
The DNA here is from genome assembly GCA_946615275.1 of uncultured Verrucomicrobiota bacterium. The sequence goes on from CAMOHV010000015.1 coordinate 2,458, forward strand.
CGAACACCAGATTCGGGTGCTTGCGAAACTTTCGGTCCCAGGCCTCTTTCAGATACCCGGCGAAATCGGGATCGTACCCGCCAAGCCAGGATATCTCGTCGAGAAGCACGACTGTCTTTCGTCCTGACGCCAACAATCCGTCCAATTGCGCAAAAGCCAATGACCAGGTCGCGGCGAAAACCGCGTCATGTCCTGAATATTCGGCAATCTTCTCGCAAAACCAGCGCCGTTGCAATGCATCGCACATGCCTTTTCTTGGCGGAAGGCCTTCAATGCATATAAACCTCTCTGCACTTCTGGCAGCAAACTCCTCAATCAACGTAGACTTGCCGATACGACGGCGTCCACGGCATGTCACAAGCACACCATGGTCACGTCCCCATAACGCCTGAAGATCCTTCAAATCGCGCTCTCTGCCGACAAACATGTAGCCTCCTGGGTTTGTTTGCACATATTATCGCATATATTAGACCGATCGTCAATCGCAACTTTTCTTCTAATTCGGAATTTATGGATTAGAAGAAAGGTTCATCCGCCAAAACAATGTTCTACTTTTCTTCTATCTATGAAAATGCTAAATAGAAGAAACTAGAAACTAGAAACCAGAAACTAGCCACTAGCCACTAATCACTAGCCACTAGCCTCACAAATCCCGTTGCTTGGCCTTGTCGAAGGTGCCCCAGCAGGCGCCGTTGGAATCCATCCAGAGGATGAGGCGGTGCAGCTCGTCGTCGGTGAGCTTCACGCCGCCGTGGCCCGACTCGATCCGCTTGAGGAGCGGACTCCCCAGCGCGCCGAACCGAAGCGGCTCGGTGATTGGCTCGTAGTTGTTGTTGGGGGCGTTCCATGACGAGTAGGCGACATGCTTCACAAGCGCGTTGAACGACTTGCACGCCCACTTCTCCGGCTCGCCTTTCAGCGATGGGCATCCCTTCTTCGTGCCGTCATGGCACTTCACGCACTTCGCGTCCAGCACCGGCTGCACGAGCTTGAGGAAGTTGAACGGACGCGAACCGGACACCTCTGGCGCGATCTGCGAGGGCGGACGCTGGAGCGCGCGAGCCTGCGCTGGCACGGATGCGCTCTTGCGCCGGTCCTCGTGGCAGCCGAGGCAGCTCTCGCGCTCGCCGGGCTGGAGATACACGAGCGACCGCATCGTCTGCACCGCGTGCCCCTCCCTGTCGAGCGCCTGGAAGTAGACGGGCACCCGCGCCGGCACCTCGAAGTAAGCGCTGCCGTCCGCCTCCACGGGCACCGTGCCCAGCACCTCGCGTCCGACAGAGCCCAGTCCCGCACCGACCTTCGGCTGGTCGATGTGCGGCGTCGTCTTGTTGATGATGTGGAAGATGCGCAGCGCGGTGATCGGACGGTTCGTGGGGAACGCCACGGGCCAAGCCTCCGTCACCTTGCCGAGCGCGAACGTGCCCGTGCCGCGCTTCGCGAGCGCGTCGTCGATGGACGAGTGCGCGAGCGGCGGCAGCGCGCGCGGGGCGATCGGACGCGCCCAAAGCGATGAGATGCGCGGATCGCGGTAGATGAGCTCGCGTCCGCCGTCCGCGTCGCACAGGTAGATGCCGTATTGGTTCGGCATGTTGCCGCCGGGTTCGCCCAGAAGGCGGTCGTAGGAGTAGGAGGCGAGGAACGTCGTCTCGGAAAGCGGCCACGGCGACTTGAACGTGTGCCCAGGCCAGCGCTTTTCCTGGACGGTCGGGACCCGGTTCCTGTTCGGGTCGGGGATGCCGCCTTTCCAGAACTTCTGCGGCATGTAGTCGAAGGCGACGTCCTTCAATTGACTCGGCGCGAACGCAAGCGGCTCCTCCGATTCCGGGAAGCGCACCTCGGGCGTGAGGCGCGTGACGGGCGTAGCGCCGTCGATGCCCTTCAGGGTGTCGATGAGCACCACGCTACCGGCGGACATCGCATGGTGCGGCCCGGCGATCGCCATCACCTTCGTGGAGTTCGGCACTGGACGCGCCTCCCACGTGCCGCAGGGGTTCCATGTGTTGTTGCCGTAGAATATGCGCACGCCGCCACCGTCCGGACGCGCCGTCCAGAGGTGCTGGTAGAGGACGGCGTTGCGGTCGACATAGTCCCACCGCGTGTAGAGGAGACGTCCGTCGGGCAACAGCGCAGGCGTCCATTCGTGCGTCTCGTGGAAGGAGATCGAACGCGGGCTCTCGCCGTTCGGTCCCATGCGCGCAAGCGTGAACACGGGGCAGGGTCCCCTGCCGCACCGGTGGTAGCCGCCGCGCCGCGTGGAGGAGAACACGATGTCGCCGCCAGGCAGATAGATGGGGAAGAGGTCGTCGAAGCCGTCCGAGGTGAGCCGCCGCGCCTGGCCACCCGTGAGCGGCGCCTCGTAGATGCTGAACACGTTCGTCACCTCTATGGGCATGCGCGTGTAGGAACAAGGCTGGGGGCTGCCGCCAGAATACGCGCTATCATGCCCGGATCCCACGGGCGAATATGAAAACAGGATCTTCGTCGCGTCGGGCGAGAGCTCGGGGTTGAGAAAGCTGCCCGCCGGCAGGTTGGGCGGCGTCACCTCGCGCGGGCGCATCGTAGCAGGATCGTCGAGGACGAACAGTCCGCCGCCCGGACGCGCGTGGTGGCCGAGGCACTGCGTGAGCTGATGACTCATCTGGCCCGGCACGAACTTTCCGAAAAGAAGTCGTTTCCCCGCAAGGCGCTTCAGCGCATGCGCTCGGAGCGCCTGGTGGAGCGCGCGCCACTCCGCCTCGTCGGCGGTTTCCTTCGGCGGCTCGGCGAGTCCGGCTTTGCGAAAACGCGCCCTCAGCAGTACCACGGCCTCGGCGAACGTGCGCGGCTCGCGCAGCGTGCCGATGCCGTCCTGCATGCGCCAGTCCCACTCCACTAGCGCATCCGCGATCGCGGGCGCAAGCGGCGGCGATCCCTTCACGAGGCCTGCGTCAAACGGCGCTCGCGCAGGGACAAGCGAGCGCGCGAGGACGCAGCTCCCTTCGGAGAGCGCCTCGCCGTTGAGCGCCCAGCCCGCGCCGCAGACCACGCCCTTCCAGCCCGGCTTCCCCTCGAAACCCAGCAGAAGGAACTGCGCGTCACCGCACGACCAGAACCAGATGCCAGCGACCGAGCCAAAGGACGGCTGCACGGCCTGTCCCTTGAACGTCACGCGGCAGACGTCAGCGCGACGGAACATCTCGCGGAGGGCCGCCACGGATGCATCGTAATCGGTCGAGTGTCCGCGGTCCGGCTTATCGTCCACATATACATTCTCGGGATGGAGCGCGGCGACAGAAGCGGCAAGTTCGCGCGCGCTTTCGGGCGGCACGGTCGCGTCCTTGCCGCCGAGCGTTATGGAAAGGGGCATCGTGAACCGTTCGGGGAAGTAGAGCGCGCTGCGGGCGTGGTATTCTTCATTTTTCGTTCGCTTGTCGCCGCCAAAGCTCGCGGCGATGGCATCCTGGAAACGGTTGTAGGAAAGATGGTTCGCGAGCGGGTTGAACGCCGTCACGCCGCTGATCTTCTCTGGGTGGCGGGCGGCGAAGGTGAGCGCGGAGGTGCCGCCCATCGAGCCACCGCAGAGGAAGACTCGTCCGCCGAAACGCTTGGAGAGGAGATCCAGCAGCTGGAGCATGTCGGCCTCTGCGGCAGGCCCCATCCACGAAGTCTTCGCACGGTAGTCGGGCGAGACGAGCGCCATGCCACGCGCGGCCGCCACGTCTCGCACGGCCTTGCATTCGCCGCGTTCCTCGCGTATCTGCATGCGGTCGCTGCCGTGGCCGTGAAGACTGACGAGCACATCAACCGGCCTCGGCACGTACTTTGGCGCCGACAACAGATACTTCTGCTCCGTACCGTCGAACGTCGCCGTGAACGAGCAGTCCTCGAACGCGAGCGCGCATGCGGTGATGCCAACCACCAAAATAGATCCAACAATCTTCATGGCCATTATTTTACCTCATTAAGCTGATGTCGGGGATGGGAATTATTTGATGACGATGCACGCGCACGGCCATAACCGCCACGAGCGCAATCGCGGATCAGTCGTCAACTATACCATGACATTTGGCGCATTTTCACCATGACACTTGGCGCGTTTTTACCATGACACTTGGCGCGTTTTTACCATGACACTTGGCGCGTTTTCACCATGACACTTGGCGCGTTTTCACCATGACATTTGGCGACCAATTGTAATCTCCACCCACGAGATCATCGTATTCGGGGCGTTGTCCGGCGTCTTGCGCACGGCCACGTCGTTCGTCCCGGCGCGCACCGCCGATGCGGGGAATGGATAGCGCCACGCCGTCGCCGTCCAGCGGTCTGGGCCGTACTTTGCGTTGTTGGGGATGGCGGAGGGCGCCCCGGACGGCACCGCGTCGTTCAGCGTCACCGTCGGCGCCGGCGCGTTGGTGGCGTTCAAGCCCACCACGACGAACGCGGCGTCGCCGTCCGCCGCGCCGTGACCCGCCACGACCGGGAAGCGTCTGAGGCCGTCGAGCGGCGACGGGATGCGTCTGCCCGCGGGAAGGCCCTTGGGGACGCAGTCGTGGTATGTGCGCGGATAGCGTCGGGCGGCGGCGCGCACGCGCTCGGGGCCAAGGCCGTTCGCGCAGATGTCGCGCTTCGTCTCGCCCGGGAGGTAGGAGGTGTTGTAGAGATAGACGCCTCTCGCGCCCTGGGCATACATCTGGTCGGCCCAGCCACGGTACGCCGCCGCGTCGAGGCGGCAACTCTCGTTGGCGAAGCAGTCGGTCGCGCCGGGAATGACGCGCGTTCTCGGATTCGCGGCGGCGATCCTGGCGGACCATCCGGCGAAGTCGAACTCGTAGTCCACGCAGCCGAAGAAGTTGCACACCACGATCAAGTCCACTGCGTCCTCGCGCGCCCACGCCTCGGGGTCGAAGCCGAACGCGCGCGACGCCTCGTAGCTCGTGAGCGCGCGGGCAGAGAGGCGTATGGGGTGGCCGCGCTTCGCGGCGAGTTCGCGCGTGTAGGCGCGGCAGCGGAGGATGAACTCCGTGAGGAAATGCGCCTCCTCGCGCTCGCGGCCCGGCGTGAGATGCTCCCAGAAGCGGAGCGTGTCCAGCTCGTAGCCGTCGGCGTCGTAGCGGTCGGACATCTCCTTGAAGAGCGCGAACTCGTAGTCGCGCACCTCCGCCTTCGCGTAGTTGAAGGCGAAGGACGTCCACCACTTGCCGGACTTCACCGGGTCGTCGTCCGGGCAGCGCCGCAGCTCCGGATGCGCCCTCCAGAAGGCGCATGTGTTCTTGGGGTTGCCGGTAGTGATGAAATGGACGTCATTGATGCGCATCGAGATCCAAGGCGAGATGCCCTTCTCGCGGCAGCGGTCGATCCACACCTTGAACGGATCGATGCCGGCGTCGTAGAAGTCCCTGAGCCGGCTCTTCTTGTCCTCGAGGACGGTGCCGTCCTCAAGCACCGTGCGCCACATCGGCTCGCCCACCTTCGTCGGGTAGGCCGTGCGCATGCCGTTCACGCAGAAGAGCATGTGCGTGACCCTGCCGCCGGCGGCGTAGCGGTCGATGTGGGCCTTGAGCCCCTCCACCGTCATCTCCTCCGCCGGACGATTTCCGATGAAGTACCATGCGTCCTCGTTCACCATGAGCGGCGCGCGCCCGGCGGCGCAGCCGACGCCCGAGGCGAGAAGCAGGCAGCAGAAGAGGGGGCGCTTCATGCCTTGCCTATAAGTTAAAAGGTTGAAAAGTTGAAAGGTTGAAAAGTTCACGGTGTCACCACTTATCCTTGTCTATAACTTCGTATTGTTCAAAAATCTCAATTGTTCACAAATGGCACAAGTGCCACCAATACAAATTCAAGGAGCCATTTGCCATTTGCGATTTGTGAACAATTGTGGCAATTGCGATTTGTGAACATTCTCAAAGTTATCCTCATTTACATTCCCGTGTACAGCGTGGGCGGTGGGCTTGCCTCCGCCACCTCCGCCAGACGATGAACGACACCAAGAGCGCGTAGTAGAGGACTATCGCCGCCATGCCGTAGAGCCAGGTGGAGACTATGTTGGACGACATGAGCTGTCCATCCTCCCCCAGATGTGCCACATATCCCAGCCCCGCCAGAACCGCGACTGCGATGAAAAGGCGGAGGACTGTCTTTGGTGTTGCCGTGGAAAACATGCTTATCCTTTGTCTTTAGTTATTGTGGCGACTTCCCCAGCGCCGCAAGGGTGAACTTGATCCGGCCCGACGGCGGCACCGCAAGGCGCAGCGCCATCGGCCAGCCGCGGCTGCCCGTCATCTTCTCGACGACGTCCGCCTTTGTGTCCTTCGGGAAGTCCACGACGAAAAAACCAGTCCTGGTCTCCTGCGCGAAGCGTCCGCCCTTGAGCCGCCATGGCCGCCAACCCTCGTGCGACCACACCGTGCGACCGTTCTGGCGCAGGAAGACGAGGTTCACCATCGGCTCCTCCAGGCCAGGCAGGTCGACGTGCACCTCGTATTCCACCTTGTCCGCCGAGACGAAGTCCGTCTTCCACGAAATCGTCCCGCGCACGGGCGGCTCGGCCTTGCTTGCCGGCCTTGGGCCGTGCAGGGTGCCGGTCACGGTGTAGCTCTTCCCGGGCTCGTTCCACTCGAGCCTCTTCGCCATGCGCCGCGACGGGATGAACAGCTCGCCGTCCAGCCGCCCATAGACCGTGCTGAACGTGATGTCCTCCGGGCCCATGTCCTTCGTGAACCATCTGTGCGGCTCGCCGTAGGAGTGGCGCGTTCCGCAAAGCCCCATCCCGGCCTTCTCGTGCCAGAGGAAGAGGGGGCCGAGGAAACCGTCGGGGCTGTCGTACACCTTCCAGAAGTGGACGCCCCAGAAGCGTCCGCGCTTCACGCCCAGGAAACCCGGCATATCCATCACAAGCTCCTTCGCCTGATACGGGAGCGGCACGCGCTTCGCGCGGCGAGGCTGGGCGTTCCTCAGCGCGCCGTCCTCCCCGCCGATGTCCTTGACGTCGTCCTCGTCGTCCGAGCCGAGCTTGAGAAGCGTCCAGGCCATGTCGAATTCGCGAGAGCAGACGAAGAGCCCGAAGTGCGAGTCGAAGTGCGTCGGCCCCTCGGTGCGGTGGTTCATGGCGTACGCCATCTGGTACGGCTTGCCGTTGGCGGGGTCGGGCACGGCGAACATCGAGCGGAAGACGAAGTTCCTTTCCAGCGACTTCCTGATCTTCGCCACGAGCTCCCTCGACGCGCCCGGCTGCTTCTGGTACGTGTAGTATATGTGCGCCATCGGATGAGAGCTCATCTGGTCGTAGTTGCCGTCGGGCCCGCCCTCCTCAGCGTAGAAGCCTGCGGGGTGCTGCCCGTGCTTCCACTTGAACACGCCGCCCAGGAACGCCTCCAGCTGGACACGCAGCGCGCGCTCCATGCGCCGCTCGCCTGTGGCGCAGAAGAGGTAGTTGAAGCCCTCGATTATGTGCATCCACTGGTTGGACTCGTAGCACATGAATCCCGCCTCGCGGTCTGCCACCTGCAGGACCGCCTCGCGGAAGAGCGCGTCCTCCTCCGGCGAAAGGAGCGTGTGCAGCAGGTAGTATGCGCGGGTTATGCCGTTGAACGGCTCGAACATCGTGGGGCAGTCGATGCGGCCGCCGGAGAGCGGACGCTTCTCGCCAAGCGTCTGGCGCAAGAGGCCGCACGCGTCCATGTGCGCTAGGGCGCTGAACGCGGAGAGGACGGCGCGCCTCACCGCCGCCGGATTGCGGAACGTTGTGCCGCGCGTGGATTCATCCTCCACCGCGGCCTTCGCGGCGAACATGCCGGGCTCGTATCCGTTGTCCATGTAGTGGAAAAGGTCGCTCGCGCGTCGCTCGTATCTGCCGCCGGCGGTGCGACCGTAGTTCGGCGACCGAGAATCCAGTTCCTGCCTGGAATAGCGGCCCGTCCACGGCGGGCTCTTGATGCCCGCGGCCAAGGGCACCTCGAAGTCCTCGGGCTTCCATTTGAGGATGTAGTCGTTGAGACGCGCCTGAAGCGGGCCCTCCAGCCACTCTCCGCCGCTTTCCACAAGACCGCCGTTCAGGCGCGCGGCCATCTCCCTGGTGGGGGAGAGGAGCCCGGGCACGCCGTCAGCGTAGAACACGACGGGGCGCGAAAGGTCGAGCGACAGCTCCACGAAGCGCGCGCCGGCCGGGCGTTCCGCCAACACCGCCGGGCCGTAGAGGCTGCGCCCCGTCTCGCCCTCGATCGGACGCCCGTCGGCGGTCCACTCCACGCCCTTCCCGGTGAGGTAGAGCCTGCGCGTGCACGGCGCGAACACGGCGTACATCTTATCCGGCGCGCCGGAGACGATCTTCAGCGCCTTCTCCCCACGCACGCCCCATGCCGCCGAACGGGGGAACGACAACTCGAACTCGTCGGCGTTCAGCCCGCCCGACACCGAGAAGCGCCAGACGCCGCCCTTCGCGCGCTTCGGCACGTCCACGGAGTATTCCGCCTCAGCCGACATCTGATCTCCCAGCTCCACGTACTTCGCGAGGTTGCCCTCGGGGTCGTACACCCTGAGTCCGCAGATGCTCCCCCATCTGTCGAAGTACGTCGGCGCCACCTTCGCAGCCCCCTCCACGGTGTGCCTCACGAGCTTCACCCTCTGCGGCCCCGGGGCCGGATACTCCGCCAGCACCCCGAACCCCTTGTTCCCGCAGCCGAGCGTGCAGTTGCCGAGCCGAAGGCGGATGTA
>CAMOHV010000016.1 GCA_946615275.1 uncultured Verrucomicrobiota bacterium
AGCGCGCCCACATAAAGGATGGATTGACTACCGGCATTTCCTGACAAACTTTTTTAAATTAATTAAATCGGGCAATGCCCTTTAAATGGTTAAATCGGGCAATGCCCTTTAAATCGGTGGCTTCGCCACCTTTAAATCGGGCTGCGCCCTTTAAATCGGTGCCCTTTAAATCGGTGGCTTCGCCACCTTTAAATCGGGCTGCGCCCTTTAAATTCACGAATACGTTCATTTGGCAATTTAATCATCTAAAGCCGCGAAGCGGCGATTTAATCATTTAAAGCCGCGAAGCGGCGATTTAACCATTTAATCCTCCACTAATATCCGGAATCCCACGTCATGGAGCTGCCTCCACGGGCGGTACAGGACGCGGGATGCGAACGTGGCGTCCTTCGGGCGCGACCAGCACGATCCGCCGCGCGCGACGGCGCGGAGCGTCTGGTCGCCCTGCGGGCCGAACTCCGATGGCTTGACGCGGTCGGAGGTCCACTCCCACACGTTCCCGTGCACGTTGCGGAGGCCCCAGGCGTTCGGCGCGAACGCGGAGACCGGCGCGGAGACGCGGTAGTGGTCGTCATACCGCACGTCGGCCGGGCGCCATGCCGGGACGGCCATGCCCGGGACGTTGGCGCGGAAGCGGTCCTGGCGGCGGAACGTGATGTCCGCGAGGTTGGCGCTCTTGGAGAAGTCGGCGTCGAGGTCGCCGTACCAGAGCGGCGTGGGCGCCCCCGCGCGCGCGGCCCACTCCCATTCGTCGCCCGCGGGGAGGCGCGCCTTGGCGCCGCACCTTTTCGAAAGCGCCGCGCAGAACGCCGCCGCCTCGTCGCACGAGACGCGCACCACCGGCTGGTCCGGCAGGTTCAGCGGATATCCACGCTCCTGCTCTGTGAACTGCATGAACTCGCCGCGCTCGAGCTTGCTGTCGTGCGTTGGCACCAGGCGGCGGTACTGCTCGTTCGTGATCTCGTCCACGGACATCCAGTACGGGCGCTTGATCTCAACCTTCCGCCCAGACGAGAGCGTCATCACGCCCGCCGGGATTCGGGCAAGCGTTATCTTCACCCCTCCGCCGAGGTCGAGCGTGCGCGTGGCGTCCGGCTTCGCGGGAAGCGTCCCGCCGTCCGGCGCCTTGGCGACGGCCCTGCCGTCCTCGCGCGGCTTCGCCTCGGCCCTGGGGAGCGCGGGAGCCTTGATGACGGCCTTGCCGAAAGTCCTCTCATGATCCTCCACGATGTTCGCGTAGCGCTTCTGGAGGTCTGCGCGGCGGGCGGCGAAGTGCGCGACGCGGTTCGTGCCAACCGTCTCGCTCCACGTGCCGTGGCCCATGCGGTTCAGGTCGATCCACGTTGCCAGCCTGTCCCAGGACTCCGCGTCGAGCCGCACGCCGTGGTGGCCGGCCTCGAGGAGCTGGACGAGCGCCGTGGTGTCGGCCGCCGTCTCGCCCGGCACGAGGACGTCGTTATCGCCCTCCTGCGTGGCGTTGCGCACGTAGGAGCAGAGCGCCATGTACGACGGCGGGAACATCCCGTTGTTCAAGTAGTACGTGAGCTTCGTCTTGATGCACACGTCTGGGCGGTCGCGGAGATCGGGCTTGCGGACGAGCCCCGGCTCGATGACGTCTATGAGGTTGGTGGAGTTCCCCTTCCCGTCGTGGCACGAGACGCAGTAGCGGTCGAGGACCGGCTGCACCTCGCGGCGGAAGTCGAACCCGCGCTCCGGACCGTGCCACGGCTCGATCTCGGACGGCTCGCGCTCCATGGCGATGAGGCGGCGGTTCGGCCCGGCGCTCGCCTCGTTCTCCTCGTGGCAGCCGCTGCAGGAGGCGAGCTCGCCGGGCATGACGTTCGTCCAGGAACGCATGAGCTGGAGGGCCCGGCCGTCGGCGTCGAGGGGCTGGAACGCGATCGCGAGATTGGCGGGCACGGTGAAGTAGGCGCTGCCGTCGGCCTCCACGGGCACGGTGCCGATTATGCGCTTGATGTCCCATGGGCCGTCGAGGCCGTGGTGGTCGGTCTCGCCGCCCATCCAGCGGTAGGCGAAGGAGTAGGTGAAGATGCGGAGCTTCTTCACGGCGCCGCGCGGCACGCCCCTGAGGCCGAGGCCGTCGTAGATGTCGGTGACCTTCACCCTGGCCGTCGTGAGGGCGGGCTCCACCTTGGAGGCGATGATCGGCGGCTTCTTCGTGGGCTGGAGCGGGATGGGCTCCATGTAGACGTTGTCCTTGTCCTCGGCGATGGGCGTGAGGTTGTCGAAGGCGTCGGCGAGGTAGAGGCCCCACTCGTCCTTCTCCGTGGGGCGGGCGGCCACGATCACGTAGTCCTTCGAGAGCGGATAGGGATGGCAGAACTTCGGCCACGAATAGTCGGCCACGCGGTCGCGGACGATCGGCTCCACCTTCTTGCCGCGCTCGGGGAAGCGCTGCACGACGCCCTTAGCCTCCTTGCGGCCCTTGAGCGTGTCGAAGAGGACGAGCTCGCCGTAGCGCGGCTGGCCGTGGTGGCCGGAGACGATGGCCGTGAAGGAGTCGGGGGCGTCGGGGCATGGGCGCGCGTTGAAGAGCGCGTTCGGCCAGTAGGAGTCGCTGCCGTAGTAGGCGCGCTGGACGGTGCCGTCGGGGTTCATCGTGAAGAGGATGCGGGCGACGTAGTGGGTGATGTCGGCGTATTCCCAGTGGAGGAACATCACGCGGCCGTCGGGCATGAGGTTCACGCACCAGTTGTTGTCCTGGTCGAAGGTGAGGCGGCGGATGGCGCCGTCCGGCTCGCGGCGGTAGATGCTCGCGACCCAGCTCGTGCCCACGACGCACGGGACGCCAACCATCGACGCGTCGGAGAGGAACAGCACCGCGCCGTCGGGCAGGTAGCATCCGGCGTAGCAGTTCACGTCCTTGTCGGGGATCAGGGGTATCTCGACGGGCTTGGAGCCGGGCTTCGTGAGGTCCAGCTCCACGACGCGGTCGATTGACTCCACGGGGCGGCTGCGCCATGTCTTGGGCGGGTTGTCCTTGAGGTCCGTGCGACGGGTGTACATCGCCTTCTGCGCGTCCCATTTGAGGCACACCTCGCCGATGTAGCCGTTGGCGGCGGTGGCGTCCAGGACTGCGAACGACGGCTTGCCGCGCAGGTTGGAGAGGATGCCCAGCTCGTTGGGGCAGCCGCCGAAGATGTCGCGCGGCTGCTTCCAGTTGTTGTGGAGGCCGAGGTTGCTCTGGCGGCGGCGGATCACGAGGAGCTTGCCGCAGTCGAGGAGCGGGTTCTCGAGGAGATGCCCGCGCACCTCCTCGAGGAGCAGCTCGCCGCCCTTCTGCGGAGCGGGCTCGCCGTAGAACGGGCCCCAGTCGCCCATGATGGCGGAGAGAAGCCTCTTGCGGCGGGCGTCGAGGGTGCGGAGCCACTCGGGGTCCTTCTCGAAGCGGTCGGGCCAGCGCGCCGCCATGTCGGCCCACGCCATGCGCACATTCTCCACGTTGAGCGCCTCCAGGCGGCGTATCACGCGGTCCTTAGGCGCCTCGGCCGCAAGCACCGCGCACGCCGCCGTGGCCGCGGCGAACGCGAAAAACGTCATTTTCATGCAAGACTCCTTTTTTGATGTGGATTGATTATAGCATATTTTCGCCGCGGATGGTAGATGCTTCCCCAGAAACAAGAAACCAGAAACCAGAAACTAGAAACCAGAAACCAGAAACCAGAAACCAGAAACTAGAAACCGCCCAAAAATAAATTCGTTTCCCTTCACACGCGCGCGCGTGTTTTTGATATAATTGTCCGCAAATGTCTTCAGAAGAGAAAGAGAAGTCCGCGGGAGGCCCGCGGCAGAGGCCCGTGCCGCCCGCAGGCGGAGCCGGCGGGGCGCGCAGCGGATGGATAGCCATAGCCGCCGTGACCGCCGTGTTCCTGGCGATGCAGTTCATGGACCGCCGACGCGAGCCGGTGCGCGATGTGTACTCCGAGACGGAGCTGCGCGGGCTCGTCGCAGCCGACGAGGTGAAGTCGCTCGTCCGCGTAAGGCGCATGGAGAGCGGCAGCACGTGGATCGACGGCGAGCGCCGCGACGGCAAGATCTTCCGCGTGAACCTCGTCCCGGGCGAGAACGAGTCCCTGATGGAGTTCCTCACCGCGCAGGGCGTCAAATGCCCGGTGCGCGAGGAGGAGCCCGCGCTCAGCCCGTTCATGCAGCAGCTCCTGATCTTCGGCGTGTTCGCAGCGCTCCTGTGGGTGTTCTTCTACCGCAAGATACTCGGCGGAGCGGGCGGGCCTCTCTCGTTCGGCAAGTCCAAGGCGCGCCTCCTCAACGAGGACAAGGGCAAGAAGCGCATCACGTTTGCCGACGTCGCCGGAGTCGACGAGGCGAAGGAGGACGTCCAGGAGATCGTCGAGTTCCTCAAGGAGCCCTCCAAGTTCACGAAGCTCGGCGGCCGCATCCCCAAGGGCGTCCTGCTCGTGGGCCCGCCCGGCACCGGCAAGACGCTTCTCGCCAAGGCCATCGCCGGCGAGGCCAAGGTCCCGTTCTTCTCCATCTCCGGGTCGGACTTCGAGGAGATGTTCGTGGGCGTGGGCGCAAGCCGCGTCCGCGACATGTTCGAGCAGGGCAAGAAGAACGCCCCCTGCATCATCTTCATCGACGAGATCGACGCCGTGGGCCAGCGCCGCAGCAGCGCCGCCTCCTCCGCCGGACGCTACTCCAACGAACAGACCCTGAACGCCATGCTCGTGGAGATGGACGGCTTCGACGCCAACGAGGGCGTGATCATAATCGCCGCCACCAACCGCCCCGACATCCTCGACCCCGCCCTTCTCCGCCCCGGCCGCTTCGACCGCCGCGTCCACGTCGAGCTCCCCACCGTCAAGGGCCGCGAGGAGATCCTGCGCCTCCACGCCGCCAAGGTGAAGCTCGCCCCCGACGCCGACCTCTCCCGCCTCGCGCGCGGCACCTCCGGCCACTCCGGCGCCGACCTCGCCAACATCATCAACGAGGCCGCCCTCCTCGCAGCCCGCAAGGGCCTCCCCGCCGTCACCCACGCCGTTCTCGAAGAGGCCCGCGACAAGGTGTTCTGGGGCTCCGAGCGCAAGAGCGCCGGATACTCGAAGAAGGAATACGAGACCACCGCCTGGCACGAGGCCGGCCACGCCCTTCTCCAGCTTCTCGTGGAGAACGCCGACCCGCTCCACAAGGTCTCCATCATCCCGCGCGGCAGCGCGCTCGGCGTCACGATGACGCTCCCCGAGAAGGATGTCCTCAACCGCACGCGCGCATACTTCATCGACGAGCTTGCCGTCCTCTGCGGCGGACGCATCGCCGAGGAGATGCACACCGGCGAGATCTCCACCGGCGCCTCACAGGACATCGCGATGGCCTCGAACATCGCGCGCGACATGGTCTGCCGCTTCGGCATGTCGCCAGCGTTCGGCTTCCAGTCGTTCTACGAGGCCAGCCCCTTCGTCGCCGAGGAGCAGCCGCCGCGCCTCTCGCAGAAGACCGCCGAGGCCATCGACGCCGAAGTCGCACGCCTCATATCGCAGGCCTACGAGCGCGCGAAGAGGCTCATCGAAGAAAACAGCGGCAAGCTCGAGCTTCTCGCCACCACGCTCCTCGAAAAGGAGACCATGGACGGCCGCGACGTCGAACGCCTCCTCGGCCTCGAAAAGCCGTCCGAGGACGACGTCTCTGCAACCATCGACCCGGAACCAGAAACCAGAAACCAGAAACCAGAAACAAAAGATGCCCCTGACCTGCCGCAATCTAACGCTTGACCTTTCGCGCACGCGCGTGATGGCCATTGTGAACGTGACGCCGGACTCATTCTCCGACGGCGGCAGGTACTATCGTCCGGAGGAGGCCCTCGCCCGCGCCGTCAACTGCCTGGAGGAGGGCGCCGACATCCTCGACTTCGGCGGCGAATCCACCCGCCCCGGCGCTACGCCCCTTTCGTGGGAGGACGAATGGGCCCGCCTCGAGCCCGTCCTCGCCGGCCTCCCCGGCGCGCTCCTCAAGGCGCGCCTCGCCGCCGTGCCCGTCTCCGTGGACACCTACCACCCCGAGACCGCGCTCCGCGCCCTCTCCGCCGGATGCCACATCGTGAACTGCGTCTATCCCAAGCCCGTCCCCGAGATGATGCAGATCGCCGCCGAGCACGGCGCGGCCATCGTCGCCCCATGCCGCAGCGCCGACGAATGGCGCGCCCTGAGCGCATCGCTGCCAGGCATCCTCGGCGCAGAGCGGGCCGCGGCCTTCGAGCGCCAGATCGTGATCGACCCCGAGATCGGCTTCGGCACCACCCGCGAGGAGGACATCGCCCTTCTCGGCGGACTGCGCCGCCTCGCCGAGTGCGCCCCCGTCTGCGTGGGCGTCTCGCGCAAGCGCCTCGTCAAGAAGATCACCGGCGAGAAGCGCCTCGGCAAGAACCTCGGCGGATGCCTCGGCGCGGCGATATGGTGCGCCATGAACGGCGCTTCGGTCGTGCGCGTGCACGACGTGGCGGAGACCGTCCAGGCCCTCGCCGTTGCGCGGGCGTTCGCCACTTCGCAACTGCCGCTGGAGGAGGCCACAGCATGAGCGCGTTCAACTTCACGTTCACATTCGACTGGTCGCATCTCAACGATGCGCTCCAGATCGCCATCCTCTACTTCGTCTTCTACGGCATCCTCAAGGCGGCGCGCGGTTCGCGCTTCGGGCAGGTGCTGCTCGGCGTGGCGATACTGTTCGGCGGGCTGCTCGTGTTCACCTTCCTCTTCCACTTCTACGTCCTCGCACACATCATCAAGTGGACTCTCATCTACCTCGCGATCTCCACCGTCGTGCTCTTCCAGCCGGAGATACGCCGCGCCCTCGCCACCATCGGCTCGTTCATCTTCCCGGAGACCCGCAGGCACGCCGTGCGCCGCACCACGCCCGAGTTCTTCGTGGAATGCGTGTTCCACCTCGCGCAGAGGAAGCTTGGCGCGCTCTTCGCGTTCGAGCGGGCGATCTCCCTCAGGAGCTACGAGGCGTCGGGGGTTGCGATAGACGCCCTGCCGTCCCCGGAGATTCTCGTATCGATCTTCACCGAGCCCATGCCCCTGCACGACGGCGGCATGATCGTGCGCGGCGGGCGCCTCGCCTCGGCGCACTGCCTCTTCCCCGTCTCGTCGCGCGGCGACCTATCGTCGTCCGGCATGCGCCACCGCGCGGCAGTGGGCCTGAGCGAGGAGACGGACGCCCTGGTCGTCGTCGTCTCCGAGGAGACAGGCCGCGTGTCCATCGCCTACAACGGGCGCCTCATCCGCTACCCCGACTCCAGCGAGGATTCGCGCCAGGCTCTCCTCAGATGGATCGCCAAGGCCATGCCGCAGAAGAAGACTGCCCTCGAGGCCATTGGCGCGTGGCTCCGCAAGCGCTTAGCGGTATTCAGGCCGACCAAAGGCACTAAGGAAGTGAAACCCGCCTCCGGCGGAAAGGAGTCCGCATGAACGCCTTCAAACGCATTTTCCTGCACAACTGGTGGCTGAAGCTGCTGGCCCTGGTGCTTGCCTTGGCCGTCTATTATTCCCTCCGCGATTCGGCGCGCAAGTCGGGCATCAGCCCCGTCGATTCCATGAAAGGCACTTTCAATGACAGAATCCAAGCCACAAAATAATCCGCCTCCAAACGAACCGCGCATCAAGCGCCGCCTCTTCGGCCTTCTGCTTTTCCCGATCGCGCTATTCCCCTTCTTCGCCCTCGTGACGTACAACTGGCACGACATGCCGCAGTTCGCCGTGCCGCCGCTCACGCCCAGCTCGAACCTGATAGGCGTCGTGGGCGACGTATTCGCCTACACCGGCTACCGCCTCATCGGCCTCGCCATCTGGTCCGTGCCGCTGCTGTGCGTCTTCGCCGGCATCCTATTCATGGCCGGGCGCTCCCTCCACCCCGGCCGGCGCGCGCTCGGATTCCTCGTCTTCATCTTCTCCGCCACCTGCTTCCTGCAGCTGCTCGGCCACACCCCAGGCGTGACCCGCATCCTGCACGCGCTAAACATCGAGCCGAACGCCGGCGGAGCCGTCGGCTACATCGTGATGACTAGAGGCCTCGCGCAGTTCCTCTCGCCCTTCGGCGCCGGCGTGCTCATGGCCCTTCTGATGCTCTGGTCCATCCTCTTCACCATCGGCTTCAGGAACATCCTGCGCGGACTCGGCTTCCTCACAGAATGGGCCTCCGCGAAAGACATCTCCGACGAGGAGCGCGCCCAGCGCGAAGAGGCCATCGCCGCAGCCAAGGCCGCGAAGGAGGCCGCCAAGGCCGAACGCGAGATCGAAAAGCAGCGCATCGCCGCAGAACGCGAAGCCGAGCGCCAGGCCAAGGCGGACGCCAAGGCCGCCGCAAAGGCAGCGCGCGAGGAGGAGAAGGAGCGCGAACGCCTTCGCCAGGAGGCGGAGCGCCAGGCCGTCCTCGCCGCGCGCCAGGCCGTCCTCGCCGAACGCCAGGCCGCCGCGCAGCAGACGTCCCCATACACAGGAGAGGCGGCCACCCCAATCCCTCCGTCCCCCCGCATTTCTCCCAAAGTCAACGGCGGCGGCCTGCCCTCCACCCCTTCAAGCGCGAATGGCGGCAACCTGCCCTCCACCCCTTCACGGGGTGAGGTTGAAGAGCCTCCCGAGGACAAAGGCCCCTACCTCCTTCCGCCCCCGAACGAAGTCCTAAGCCCCGTGCCGCCGAGCACCGCCGAGCACGGCGACGTCGAGGCGATGGAGCAGCGGCTCGTGGACACCCTCAAGGTCTTCGGCGTGGACGTCCAGCCCGCCTTCCGCGTCACCGGCCCCGTCGTCACGCAATACGCGCTCACCCTCGCCCCCGGCGTCAAGCCCGAGCGCATCAGCTCCCTCTCAAACGCCATCCAGATGGCGCTCGAGGCGAAGTCCCTCCGCATCCAGGCCCCCATCCCCGGCAAGAACGCCGTGGGCATCGAGGTGCCCAACCAGAAGCCCGCATCCGTCTGCTTCCGCGAGGTGTTCGATTCTCAGCTCTGGCAGACGAAAGCGATGACCGGCAAGTTCCAGGTGCCGCTCCTCCTCGGCAAGGACGCCGCCGGCAACGACCTCGTGGCCGACCTCGCCAAGCTCCCCCACCTCCTCGTCGCAGGCGCCACCGGACAGGGCAAGTCCGTCTGCCTCAACTCCATCATCAACGGCCTTCTCATGTGCCGCACGCCCGAGCAGCTCAAGTTCATCATGGTGGACCCCAAGCGCGTCGAGTTCACGCAGTACAACAAGCTCCCCCACCTTCTCGTCCCGGTCATCAACGACACCAAGAAGGTCGTCTTCGGCCTCCGCTGGGCCGTCGTGGAGATGGAGAAGCGCCTCAAGATGTTCGCCCGCGCAGGATGCCGCAACATCGTGGACTTCAACAACCGCCCCTCCGTCTCCCAGCCCGACTTCTTCGGCGGCGAAGAGGCCGTGTCCGATCCCGACATGCCACGCGCCATCCCATACATCGTCATCGTCATCGACGAGGTGGCCGACATCATGCAGTCCGCCGGCAAGGAGGTCGAGCCCGTCATCGCCCGCCTCACCGCCCTCGCCCGCGCCACCGGCATACACCTAATCCTCGCCACACAGCGCCCCGACGCCAAGATCATCACCGGCGTCATCAAGTCAAACATCCCCGGCCGAATCGCCTTCAAGACCTCCAGCTCCATCGACTCCCGCACCATCCTCGACGACACAGGCGCCGAGGACCTCATCGGGCGCGGCGACATGCTCTACAAGACCTCCGAAGGCCTCCTCCTCCGCGCCCAGGGCTCCTACATCTCCGACGACGAGATCAACCGCATCATCGCCTTCATCGGCGAACACTCAAACGTCCAGTTCGACGACAAGCTCGCCGCCCGCCTCGCCAAGATCAAGGAGGCCGATCCATCCGACGCCCTTGAGGAAGAAGACGACGACAAGGGCAATGACGAAGGCGACGGCGCCACCACCGCCCCCGACCTCGCCACCACCGTCACCGGCAACGGCGTCCCCCCTCCCGCCGGCATGACCCTCAGCAAGGAGGAGCAGCTCTACATGGCCGCCCTCGACGTCATCGCCCGCACAGGCCGCGCCTCCACGTCGCACCTCCAGCGCCGCATGGGCATCGGCTACAACCACGCCGCCCGCCTCATAGACCTCCTCGAAGACCGCGGCGTTGTTGGCCCCGCGCGAGGCGCAGGCCCTCGCGAAGTCCTCCTCGACCCCGAGGCCATCATGAAGATAATGCAGGGCGAATCCGCCCCGGAGACTCCCCCAGGCAACGAATCGGCCGGCACGCCGCCTCCATCCGACGACGACCCCGACCTCCCCTCCGACGACCTCTCCGACGATCCCTCCGAGAACCCATGACCCTTTCAACCTTTCAACTTTTCAACCTTTAAACGACAGGAGCCAAAATGAAATCATTCGGAACAATCCTCAAAGAAGCCCGCGAAGCCAAGGGCCTCACCACCTCCCAGGTCGCGCATGACACCCACATGCTCGTGCAGATCGTCGAGGAGATGGAGCGCGAAGACTTCCACCGCATCCCCGCCCCGATCTACGGACGCGGCTTCGTGCGCCTCTACGCTGAACGCGTCGGCCTCGACCCCGCCCCCCTCATCACCGAGTTCATGGAGATCTTCAACGGACACAAAAAGCCGCTCTCCTCCACCCCTCCCGCGCCTCCTCCAGCCCCCGAGCCGCCGCCTGCCCCCGAGCCGCCGCCTGCCCCGGAGCCGCCGCCCGCTCCTGAGCCGCCGCCTGCTCCTGAGCCTCCGCCCGCTCCTGAGCCTCCGCCCGCCGTGGAGCCATCGACGCCCGCACCGGAGGCCATGCCCGCCGTTGAGCCGCCGGCGGCGATGGAACAACCTCCCAGCATCAATGCAAGCACCGCCTTCGCGCCTCCGCCACCCGCCCCAGCGCCAGCTACCGAAGCGAACCCGGTTGGCAACCCGCCTCTCACCCCTTCGAGCGCGAATGGCAACAACCTGAACCCAACCCCTTCACGGGGTGAGGTCCCGCCCTCCCTCCGCGGCCTCGATCTCT
>CAMOHV010000017.1 GCA_946615275.1 uncultured Verrucomicrobiota bacterium
CCCGTCTCGTCGAGCAGCGAGAATTCAGCACAACCCCTATCCCTGACCGAATACGAACATAGCGAGAACGGCTCTCTGTAGAATCCGGTGATAGTGTTCGGAATGAAAGACAAGTGAAGGCATGGCGCAAAACCCATCATTTCAGGCAACTGATCCCGAGCGAAGTGTCAAACTCTCATGTGTTTGTGCCGGAGCCCCAGCTGTCGACTGAGGTCACCAAGGGAGTCAGGAGACAAATCAGAAAGAAGGCGTTGTAATCCAAGCGGCGCCGAAAGTGGGGAATCTGTGAAGCCTCTTTCTTTACAGATGTGCTCGACAATCTCCCTCGCCGTAGTCTTCATGCGATTTGGCTGCAACACGTCAAAAGGTTTCCAGCTGGAAGAAATCTCTTGGAAGCGACTGGGAGTGATGACCCCATTTGAGGTGTAAAAGAGTTCCGAAGCGACCTGATCTAGTTCTCGGCGGAAATACTGAAGAACGGTATAGCAATCGCTTCCATAATCGGTCACGATAGTTTGAAGAATGGACCATGACGATTGAGACGGTTTGTTTCGACGCACCAATTCAATGGCAGTTGCGATATCTTCTCCAAAGCTAATGTCTCCTTGCTGATCCAACCACTCAACCAACCGATCTCTGACTGACCTAGCTAACCGCTCAATATCATAATAGGGGTTCTCAAGAGCTTCTTCCGCTAAAGTCCCTGCAATAGCACCATAGACGAGTAGGGTGTTGCTTTCGTCATCTATAATGTGATCCAAATTATATCCATGAACATATCCTTCTGAATCTTTCGTCCTATTTCGCGACAGCACGATATCTCGCTCGCCCCGAACATGCATCAGAATTGCGTGTCCTGTTTCGTGGTAACAGATGGACCATACTTTCAATTCCTCAACATCGGGTGGATCAAGATCAGTTTGATGCTCATCCGTAAAATCTGGAGTAAACTTCATCGGCTTGTTATTGGTTCTGAGCAAATTGCCAATCGCCTGCTTACATCTCTTCCGGCGCCGGCCCGACGCCCGTGAGCATCGCCCTGCGTATGGCGCGGGTCATGGCCGACCGTAAAACAGAGGGGCGCGACAGCCCCGGCCGTGATGGCCAGAGCCAGGGCGGCGGGGATGGGTTTCACCGGCTTCATTGGTTCTCCCGCTTGGTCCACTTCTCCCCATCGAATACGAACGCGCACGGTGGCGATGTGTCAAGGATCGATGCGGTCAACGGCACCAGTTTCTTTATCTCGTCCACGGCTACGATTTTAGCATCGCCGAGTTCATGGGCTAGGTCGCACAGGATCTGCCAACCGCTATCATCAGGATTGACTGGTTCGGCGCGATAAGCAAACCTCGCCTTGCCACCGTTCTCCATGACGTGCTTGCAGATGATCGCAGCAGTTCCAGGCATGGCTAGTCTCCCTATTCCAGGTGGTTACTTTTTCTGATGTTTTCCTCGCGAGAGATCACCCGAGCGTTCTCGGCCGAGTTTTCTCCCCCAAGGGACCGCGGAATGATGTGGTCGATCTGGGCTTCCCGTGGATCCGGCACATATCCTTTTGTGTACCTTCCTGCACGAGAAAGGATGGTACCACTTTCCTCGCTGATAAGAATTCCGCCGGACTGTTCAAGATGTTGCTGGTAGATCTCCCGCCGTTGCGACGGGGTGAAATCGAGTCCAGGACCAACCGTGGAATGGCTAGTATTGTACTGATAATGAAACTGTGGAGGTTCTCTGGCTGTTGGCGTGTCTGGCGAAGGTGAGGAATCCTTCGAGTATTCATGCGCCGCCACGCCAACTGCAACGGCGAGGGCGGTGGCGGCAATTTCAACGCCGTGATCGCTGATCCAGTCGCCGGCCTTCGCAAGAAAGCCTTTCTCCTTGGGCTGGTATCGGGGCTGCAGTTGGGGGCGATAGGTCGGCGCCTGGGGCGAAAACGAAAATGCCGACTGCTGGTACTGGTCCTGGTATTGGGGCTGCTGGTACTGGTATTGGGGCTGCTGGTACTGGTATTGGGTGTCTGCGTACTGATACGATCCGCCGCCGTAGGAGTAGTGGTGGGAAGGAGACTCCGTCGCGGCGACTATCGCGCAAGCGATCCCGAAGGCGGTGGCGATGCCTGTCGAGGAATAGGCGATGCGGCGTCCCCAAGACAGTCGTGGAGGTGCAACCGGGCATTCCATCTCGGCCCCGTTGGCGATTCTTCTGGCTTCGCACTTGTTCCAGTATCTATTGACCGGAACCACGGTCACGCGGAACAGGGCGCGAAGGGGAACGAAAAGGAGGTAATACAGAAGGCCGGTCAGACACTTCCAAACGAAACCGACTACCTTCTCGACCTTTCCGTCTGCCGCTATGATCCGACGGTTCAGGAGGCGGCGCAACCAGTTTGCCACAGGAACGACGCCGCGTCTCCATGAACAGATGAGGGCTAGGGCTACTCCAACGCAGATGTTTCGGAGAAGGAACCATAGGCTTTTCGATAGAAAGCAAACGAACGCGACAAGCACGGAGACCACGAGGAACCGCGGCACGGTCCAGAAGCAGGAAAGGACACGAAGGAGGCCCCGAAGAACCGCCCATTTCCGAACGGGCGCTTGGGGCGGCGGATCCTTTTCGAGTTCCCCGAAATCAAGCGCCTCCCCTGCGGGCTTCCAGTCCTCCGCAAGACTGGCGCGGATCAGCGAGTCCCGCGTAATCTCCCCCGTGTGGACGAGCCGGCGAAGCTCGTCGAATCCGACGGGCCCTACCGTGTTTCCACTGGGGTCGGATAGGAACCACGTCCTGCCGTCAACCTTCTCGTTCTTCGCGCCGCGGCCTATGATCCGACGGTCCAGGAGACGGCGCAGCCAGTTCGCCGCGGGAACTACGCCGCGCTTCCATGCGAAGGCGAAAGAGACTCGAAGGAGGTCCCGAAGAACCGCCCATTTCCGAACGGGAGCTTGGGGCGGCGGATCCTTTTCGAGTTCCCCGAAATCAAGCGCCTCCCCTGCGGGCTTCCAGTCCTCCGCAAGACTGGCGCGGATCAGCGAGTCCCGCGTAATCTCCCCCGTGTGGACGAGCCGGCGAAGCTCGTCGAATCCGACGGGCCCTACCGTGTTTCCTCTGGGGTCGGATAGGAACCACGTCCTGCCGTTCCCTTCATCCTTCACGTCAGTCCTCCTTGTCAAATTTCTTTCTCGAAGCCCACGGTCTCAATGCTCACGCAAACAGCACGCCTCATGGAGTCGGCATTCTCGAATTTCTCGACCCTTACCTTGTGTTCCTTCCGCGTCTTGGCGCCGAACATGCCGTCTGCCAGTGTATGACGAACCTTCATGGCGAACTATTATAGTCCTTCGGACCCGACGGGTCAAACGTCTGGCGCCGGGAACTAGGGCGAAACTTTTTTTGGACTTTTTCGGAGGGTCGCTCCCAAAGGGAAGAGCGAACGGGGCAAATCGGCGACGAGCCGCCGCCGCGAAGCCCCCGCAACCCCAAAAGGAAAACCCAAGAATGAAGATACCATCCTGCTTCGTCTCCATCCCGGCGGACAAGTACCACGCGGACGCAAGGGCCGGGAAGTACCTGTCGAGCCACCTCCTGGCCGACTTCCGGAGGAGCCCGATCCTCTACAGGAAGAAGACCACGGGCGAGATCGCGCCCTCCGACTCGCCGGCGCTCGCGCTCGGCCGCGCGGCGCACACCCTCATCCTGGAGGGCCGCGCCGCCTTCGACGAGGAGTACCTCGTCTCCGACGGCCCGAAGAACCCGAAGACCGGCGAGCCCTACGGGCGGACCACGAAGGCGTTTGCCGAGTGGTCGGCCGCGCAGACGAAGGCCGTGGTTCCCGAGCGCGAGTTCGGGCTGATGCTCAAGCTCCAGAAGGCAGTCTGGCTGAACCATGCGGCGTCGGAGCTTCTCTCCGAGGGCTTCGCCGAGGGCGTCGTCCGCCGCGTCCACCGCGACGTGCCGTGCCAGATCCGGTGCGACTGGGTCTGCCCCGGCGGCCTGGTCGACCTCAAGACGTGCGACTGCCTCGACTACTTCGAGGGCTCGGCCCGCGCGCTGGGCTACATTTCGCAGATGGCCTTCTACCGCGCCATCCTGCGCGAGGCCGGCTGCGGCACGCTCCCGGTCCACCTCATCGCGGTGGAGAAGAGCGAGCCGCTGCGCTGCGGCGTGTGGCGCATCGCCGACGCCGCGCTCGACGAGGCCGAGAGCCGCAACGACGCCGCCATCGACCGCCTGCTCGAGTGCCGCCGGACGGACGCGTGGCCGACCGGCTTCGAGGACGTCCGCATCCTCACCGACTTCTAACCCCAAACCCAAAGGAAACGACACATGGCAATCATGGATTCCATCACCACGGCGAAGACCGCCGATCCCCCGCGCGCGGTCGTCTACGGCCAGAACGGCGTCGGCAAGACGAAGTTCGGGACGACGGCCCCGGACCCCGTCTTCGTCCCCACCGAGGACGGCCTCGGCCAGTACGAGGTCGCCAAGTTCCCCCTCGCCAAATCGTTCGACGAAGCGATGTCGTACCTCGCCGCGGTCCGCGACGAGAAGCACGACTTCAAGACCATCGTCCTGGACACGGCCGACTGGCTCGAGCGCCTCATCCACGACAAGGTGTGCAACCAGTTCGGCGCCTCCAACATCGAGAAGGTCGACGGCGGCTACGGACGCGGGTACGTCCACGCGCTCGGGTACTGGCGCAAGGTCCTCGCCGTCCTCGACGAGATCCGCACGCGGCGCAAGATGATCGTCCTCGTCCTGGCCCACTGCAAGGTGGAGCGCTTCGAGGACCCGGAGAACGCCTCCTACGACCGCTACTGCCCGCGGCTGCAGAAGCTCGCCAACGCGCTCCTGTGCGAGTGGGCGGACGCCGTCCTCTTCGCCACGCAGCGCATGCGCGTCGACGCGGCGACCGGCAAGGCCACGCCCATCGGGGCGGACGGCGGCCAGCGCGTCCTGCGCTGCATCGGCGGCCCGGCCTGTGTGGCGAAGAACAGGTTTGACCTCCCCGCGGAGATCGAGCTGAACTGGCAGTCCTTCGTCGACAACATCGGCAAGGGGGCCGCCCATGCCTGACGAGCCCCGCCTCATCCGGCTGCACCTCCCGAAGACGTGCGAGAGCTGCGGCGGCCCCATCGCCGCCGGCGAGTGGGCCCGCATGGTCTTCGTGGAGGAGAACGGCACGGCGCGGTTCTACCACCGCGTCTGCCCCGGCGCCGGCGCCACGGTCGAACGGCCCGGCCCGCGCATGCCCGGATTCCTCCGGCGCGCGCTCGGCCTCGGCGGCCGGCGCCCGGTCTCGCTCGCCACCTGTCTTTCGTAACCCAACCCCAAACCCAACAACACAAGCACAAAGGAAACCCCAAATGGCATTCCTCAACTTCAACGCGACGGAAGTCGCTCCCACCGCGCCCCTCGAGGCGCTCCCCGCCGGCACCTACGAGTGCGTCATCATCGAGTCCGAGATGCTCCCCACCAAGGCGGGCAACGGCTCGTTCCTGAAGCTGACCTTCGAGGTCGTCTCGGGCGAACACACGGGCCGCCGCCTCTGGGCCAGGCTCAACCTCGACAACCCGTCCAAGACGGCGGTCGAGATCGCCCGCGCCGAGCTTTCGGCCATCTGCCACGCTGTGAACGTCCTCACGCCGCAGGACAGCTCCGAGCTGCACAACCTCCCGCTCCTCGTGACGGTGAAGGTCCGGCAGCTCGAGGACGGCGCCGTGAACGACATCAAGGGCTACGCGCCCGTGTCGCGCGCACAGGCGCGCCAGGCGGCCGCTCCCGCCGCCCAGCCTGCATCCGCCCCTGCGGCGGCCGCAGCGGCCCCGCAGGGCGCCGCAGGAACGGTCCCCCCGTGGCAGCGCTAGCGGTGGAGCTGCCCTGGCCGCCCACGGTCAACACGTACTACCGCCACGTCGGCCCCCGCGTCCTCATTTCCCGCGAGGGCCGACGGTTCCGGGAGAGGATCGTCGCGCTGATGCGCGGATGCCGGCGCCTCGAGGGCCCGGTCTGCCTCACGGGCGACTTCTTCCCCCCGGACCGGCGGAGGCGGGATCTGGACAACGTGGCCGGGAAGGCGCTCCTCGACGCCCTCAGGTACGCCGGCGCCTACGAGGACGATTCGCAGGTGAAGCGGATGGTCCTGCAGATGCGCGAGCCGATGCCGCCGGACGGCGCCTGCTACCTGAAGCTCGAGGAGATGGACGAACACGACGAAGCGGAGTGCAGCCATGCAGACGAACGACGATGAGCCGCGGCGGCCCGGCCGCCCGCCGCTCGAACCGGACAACCCAACGCCCGAGTGGCGCGAGCAGAGACGGAAGGAAGGAAGGATGCCCATGACGAAGGCCGAGATACGCGATCTGGTCCGGCGCGTGGTGAAGAGGCAGTTCGACCCCGTGGCGAAGCGGGTGTGCCGACTCTACCTGGCGGGCTACTGGCACGAGGACGTGTGCAGGCTCGCCAAGATCGGGAGGGACGAGCTCGACCGGGTCCGGCGGAGGCTCGCGCGGGACTTCATCGAGGCGGGCGTCCACTTGAGAAAGCCGGTGGCCCATGCTTGAGCTGCGCCCGTACCAGAAGGAGGCCGTCGAGGCGACCTACCGCTACCTTCGCGAGAAGGAGGGGAACCCCTGCGTCGAAATCCCGACTGCGGGCGGCAAGTCGCTCTGCATCGCGCGGATCGCGGCGGACGCCGTGACGCTCTGGGGCGGCAGGGTCATGGTCCTCGCGCACGTGCGAGAGCTGCTTGAGCAGAACGCCGAGAAGATCGCGCGCCTCTGCCCCGGCATCCCGGTCGGCGTCTACAGCGCCGGCCTGAGACGGCGGGACGCGGAGCAGCCCATCGTCGTCGGCGGCATCCAGAGCGTCTACGACAAGGCCGAGACGTTCGGCAGGCGGGATCTCCTCGTCATCGACGAGGCGCATCTCGTGCCGCCCGACGGCGAGGGGATGTACCGGACGTTCCTCGAGGCGATGAAGCGCATCAACCCCCTGGTGCGACTCATCGGCTTCACTGCGACGCCTTTCAGATTGGATAACGGAAGCATCTGCAAGCCCGGGAACCTCCTGAACGACATCTGCTACAAGGTCGGGATCAAGACCCTCATCGCGCAGGGATACCTCTCGCCGATCACGAGCAAGGCGGGCCATTCGTCGATCCGGCTCGACGGCCTGCACACGCGCGCCGGCGAGTTCGTGCAGGAGGAGGTCGAGGAGGCCATGAACGGCTCCCTCGCCGTGATGTCGGCCTGCACCGACGCCGTGAAGCAGGCCGAGGGCCGGAAGACGGTCATCGTGTTCTGCTCGTCCGTGGAACACGCGCGACACGTCGCGAGCAAGCTCCGCAATCTCACGAAGGACGAGACGGCCGTTCTCATGGGGGAGACCCCGTCGCAGGAGCGCGAGACGATCCTCCGCCGCTTCAGGGGCGTCGACCTCCGCCCCGACCTCTTCGGCGTTCCGGAGAAGCCGATCCGCTGGCTCTGCAACGTCTCGGTGTGCACCACCGGGCTCGACATCCCCAACATCGACTGCGTGGTGCTGCTGCGCCCGACGCAGTCGGCCGGGCTCTACGTGCAAATGGTCGGACGGGGCTTCCGGCTGTCGCCCGAGACCGGCAAGCGCAACTGTCTCGTCCTGGACTACGGCGGCAACATCGAACGACATGGCCCGGTGGACGCCGTCCAGGTCCGCGAGCCGGGCCACGGACCGAAGCGCGACGCCCCGCTCGCCAAGGAGTGCCCCAGCTGCCGCGAGATGGTCCACCCGGCCGTCATGCTCTGTCCCAAGTGCGGCTACGAGTGGCCGCGGCCGCAGAACGAGCGCATCACCGCCGACGCCTCGCGCC
This sequence comes from uncultured Verrucomicrobiota bacterium, assembly GCA_946615275.1. The sequence goes on from CAMOHV010000017.1 coordinate 7,844, forward strand.
TCGCCATCCTCTCCGGCGAGTACGAGGACGAGGAGATCCCGGTGCGGAGCGTCTCCTACGCCTACCACACGAAGCGCGACGCCAGGCCGGGAGCCCTGCCGACGATGCGCGTCACCTACTCGGAGGACCTTCTCCACCAGTACTCCGAGTGGCTCTGCGTCCAGCACACGGGCTTCCCGCGGACGAAGTTCTGCAACTGGTGGAAGCGCCGGTCCGGCGGAGGCGAGCCGCCGGACACCGTGGCCGAGGCCGTCGAGCTCGCCAACGACGGCGGACTCCTCGTTCCCGAAACCATCACCGTCCGCCACGTCGCCGGCGAGCGTTACCCCAGGATCGTCGGCTACCACTTCCCCCCAACTTCACGTCCCGACTGCCCGGACGACGAACTGCCATTCTAGCCCCTCGAGGAACGCAACCATGAAGCAACCCGATCCCCATCGGCCGGACGAGATTCCGGAGAACATCCGCGAGGCCGTTCATATCGTGGCCGTCGCGCTGGCGCGCAAGTGGAAGATTTCACTGGATAGTTCGCGCCAAAAGAGCTCTTATACGCCCGACAAGGAGGCAACCACCCCATGACGAAGCAAACCGTATTGCAGCAGATCGCCCGCATCCGCGAGGCGAAGGTCGAAGACCTGATCCAACAGTACCGCGACCTCTTCGGCCGCGAGCCGCCCACCCGCGACTACCAGCACCTGCGCCGCGTCCTGGTGCATCGCATCCAGGAGATCCACTTCGGCGCGCTCGACGAGGAGACGCGCCGGAAGCTCCTCGAGGCGGGGCGCGAGGTCGGGCGCCGCGAGCGCGGCGCAGCCCGGCTCGACGCCGCCCGCGGCACGCAGTGGCGGCGCGAGTGGAACGGGACGACCTACGTCGTCACCGCCACGGGCGATGGCCGCTACGAATGGAACGGCGCCGTCTACGGATCGCTCACCGCGGTGGCGACGGCGATCACGGGGACGCACCGCAACGGGAAGAAGTGGTTCCTGGAGGGCGGGCGGACATGAACGACGTCGTCCGCGCGGCCTGCTACGGGCGCAAGTCCACCGGGCACAACCTCGACCTCGAGGTCAACTCCATCGAGGCGCAGCGCCAGTTCTGCGAGTCCTTCATCGCCGCCCACGCCGGCGAGGGGTGGGAGGCCGTGCCCGAGCGCTACGACGATGCGGCCGTCTCGGGCGCGAAGGCGGACAGGCCGGCGCTGAACCGTCTCCTCGCCGACGCGAGGGCTGGGAAGTTCCAGGTCGTCGTCTGCTACAAGCTGGACCGAATCAGCCGCAACCTGCGCGACTTCATCGAAATCACCGAGACGCTGCAGAGGTGCGGGGTGCGCCTGGCCTGCGTCGCGCACCCCATCGACACGGGCACGGCCGCCGGCCGCGCGTTCATCCAGGTCATGGCCGTCTTCGCCCAGCTGGAGCGCGACCAGGGGGCCGAGAGGGTGAGGGACCGCGTGCGCGCCGTGCGCCGGAAGGGCGGCTACATCGGCGGCGCGACGCCGTTCGGGTACCTTGCCAGGGACAAGCACCTCGTGCCGGACCCGGAGCGGCGCGAAGCGGTGCGGCTCATCTACGAGGCGTTCCGGCGGACCGGCTCCGTGAAGGAGGCCGGGCGGACCGTCGCCTCGCTGGGCGTCACGCGCCCCGACGGCCGCCCCTGGAACCTGCCCTTCATCAAGCGCATCCTCGGGAACCGCGTCTACGTGGGCGAGGTCGAGTTCGAGGGCAGCGTCGTGAAGGGCGAGAACGAGCCCATCGTCGAAAAGGATCTCTGGGAGGGGGTTCAGACCATCCTCCGCGAGCGGAGGTCGGCGGGCGCGCGCCAGCGGCCGTCGGGGGAGCCGCATCCGCTCGCGGGACTCGTGCGCTGCGGCACGTGCGGATCGGCGATGAGCGGGATCATGGCGAAGGGCCGCCATCACAACGGAAAGGTTTACTGGTACTTCTCGTGCCGGAAGGACGCCAAGCGGCCGGACCACAAGTGCGCGACGGGGCGCATCCCCGGCGGGATTCTCGAGAAGGCCGTCCTCGACCGGGTCTCCGAAATGCTCCGCTCCCCGGAGTTCTCGAGGATGGTTGCGGAGGATGTCGAATCGGCGCCGGCCGAGGTGCGGCACGAGTTCGAGAACGTCACGGAGTTCTGGTCCGGGCTCTTCCCGGCCGAGAAGTGGCGCCTGCTCAAGACGCTCGTCGAGAGCGTGACCGTGCTGCCCGACGAGATCGCCATCAAGGTCAGGACGAAGGGCGTGGCCCTCATCATGGAGGAACTCAGGAATGCCAGATGAAATCCGCTACGAGGTCGCCCCCGACGGCGATCTGATCGTCCACGTTCCCATGCGATGGAAGAAGGCGTCCCGGCGGACCGTCGCGGAGGATGCCGGCGGGCTCCCGGCCGACACGCCCCTGGCCCAGACGGCGGGCCGGGCGCTCGCCTGGAAGGAGCAGCTCGAACGGGGGGACTTCCCGACGGCCAAGGCGATGGCCGAGTCCCTCGGCTACGATCCGAGCTACTTCCGGCACATCCTCAACATCGCGTTCCTGTCGCCGCGGGTCCTGAAGGCCATCGCCACCGGGCGGGGGCTGCCGCCCGACCTCTCCGTCGCGAAGCTCATGCGCGTGCGCGACCTCGTGTGGGACGAGCAGGAACGGGAGCTCGGGTTCGCGTAGGAGCACGACAGGAAGAGGTCGTCGAAAGGGCCGTCCCGCGAGTGTGCGGGGGCGGCCCTTTCCGTTTCGTCTCCGTCTCTGGAATGCTCTCGCGCGCGCGAAGGAGGAGGGCGGCAAGGGTATGAAAACACACCCGCCGACGAAGGTGCCGCCTTCATGCGATGACTCTACAAAACACGCGTCCCTGCGGCGTTTCCGAAGCTCGCAAATGCTCTCCAGAGTAGGGCTTGAGTGAAGGAGTCGGAGTGAAGGAGTTCCTCCTTCACTTCAGAGACAGAGACGCGTTTCCGGGCCCGGAAACGCCCGAAAACGGCCGAGTGAAGGAGCAGAGGCGCTTTCACCCGAAAGACGCCCGGAAACGCGCGAGGCCCGCCAGTAGCGGGCCTCGTGGCGATTCCGCGTTTATTCGCCGTCGGCATAGAGACGGAGGTTACGCGGGGAAGATGGTGCGTCTGGCGGGGATCGAACCCACAACCTTCAGCTCCGGAGGCTGACGC
>CAMOHV010000018.1 GCA_946615275.1 uncultured Verrucomicrobiota bacterium
CATTGGAGAAGGTGTCGTCGGCCGGCAAGAAGGACGTGCTCAAGGTGTCGAACGTCGGCGACAAGATCGCCTTCCTCGTGCACATCGCGCCAAAGGGCGTCCCGGCGGCGGGCGTGCACTATTCCGACAACTGGTTCTCGCTTCTGCCGGGCGAGTCGAAGGTCGTCGAGGCGGAGCATCCAGCGGGTGGATGCGACTGGACGGCCGCCGATTTCCCGAAGGAAGTCGCGAGGTAGGGGGCTGTGCCGGAAAGACAGGGCGGATTGCACAAGCAGGCAATGAAGTCGATCTTGACCATACTTTTCGTGGCGGCGGCGCTGATGGCGCTGGCGGCGACGTTCGGCGTGCGGCAGATAGCGCGGCCTGACGGCCCGCTGGAGCCTTCGGTGCAGAACGAGGTGGACCACGCCGTGGCGCGGGCCGAGGCATGGCTCGCGAAGGCGTGGCCGGCGGCGGGCACGAACGCCGTCTCGGCGGCGCGCGACGTGTTCGGCACGAACGGCCTTTGCTCCGCAGACGTCGCGATAAAGCTCATCTCGTCGCAGAAGGGCGGCGGATGGTGGATCACCCCCACGAACGCCGCGCCCACGCGGCTCGCCGTGGATATACTGAAAGGACTCTAATGCATCCAGATCTTTTCTCGATTGGCCCGATCACGGTGAAGACTTATGGCTTCTGCATGGCGCTTGGCTTCTTCACCGCCTGGCAGGTGCTCGGGCGCCTGTGCCGGAGAAGCGGGCGCAGCCCAGAGGCGTTCTCGAACCTCGTCGTGCTGCTGCTCATCGGCGGCGTGCTGGGCTCGCGGGTCGCTTACGTGATCGAGCACTGGTCGGCGGAGTTCGCGGCGCATCCCGCCGACGTGGTGAAGGTGTGGCAGGGCGGCTTGATGTTCTACGGGGGGCTGATCCTCGACATCGCGATCTACTTCGCGTGGTGCATCCTGAAGAAGGAGAAGATGCTTGAGGTGGCCGATCTCCTCGCCGCCGTGATACCCCTTGGGCACGCCTTCGGGCGAGTGGGGTGCTTCTTCTACGGGTGCTGCTACGGGCGGCAGAGCGGCGCGGCGTGGGCCGTGGCGTTCCCGCGCGGCTCGCCGGCGTGGCACGAGCAGGCCCAGGCGGGGCTGATACCATGGTCGGCCACGGCGTCGCTTCCGGTGCTGCCCACGCAGTTCGTGGAGGCAGCGGCGTTGCTGGTCCTCTTCGCGCTCGTGATCATGGCATATCGCAGATTTCATGCGGATTTGGCGGGTTTTTCGACTGGTTGCTACCTTGCGGGCTATGCGGTGGTGCGCTTTGGAATGGAGTATTTGAGGGGCGATCCGCGCGCCGCGGTGCTGGGAATGTCCATCGGGCAGATTTTGTCGGTCCTGATTTTTTTCGCAGGTTTGGCATTCATGGTAGTTGCGTTTTGCCGTAAAAAAGCATAAAATATAACATCTTCACCAAGGAAGGATAGATGAACATGAAACTGACAACCTTGACAAAGAGCGCGGTGGCCGCCGCGTGTGTAGGCGTTTTGTCCTTTGCCCTGCCGTCGTTCGCGGACGACGACGAGGCCGCTCCTGCCGCCGCCGAGGGCGGCGAGGAGAAGAAGACGGAGGCCGCCGACGGCGACGCCCTGCCCGCCGCGCCGAAGGACGACAAGTTCTTCTACCCGCTTGTCCGCTGCGACGAGATCCGCGGCGCGACGGTCGAGGTGTTCAAGCCGGGCGCCGATGGCTGGACCGTCGCGAGCGAGAAGAAGTACTATCCGCTTGGGAGCGCGTTCCGCGTGACCCGCGGCGAGGGGGTTGGCCAGTCCCGCGTGTCCATTGCGTTCGGCACGGGCTCGCGCATCCTCGTGACGAACGTGGCGGAGTTCGCCACTCGCCCGATCGCCATCGGGGAGGAGTCGCGCTTCGTTGAGCTGCGCTCCGGCCTCTTCGAGGTGTCTCTGCCGCGCGTCCTCAAGGATGGTCTCTTCAACGTGGCGGCGCCGTATTTCCTCTGCTCCAACATGGCTGGCGACAGCGTGTTCGAGTACGCCAAGCTCGACGACGGCGACGAGGCCGTGGTGCGCGTGATCACAGGCTCGCTGGCCGTGAAGGGCAGCCACTACGACATCCCGCGCATGGGCGCGGCGAACCGCGTGCGCATCCGCACCACCAAGGACGAGCTCTTCACCTCGATCCGCGGGGAGTCGGGCGACTGCCTCGTGAAGCTCGACCAGGGCCTCGTCGCCCAGAAGGACTACGAGACGGGTGAGACGAAGGAGATCGCGAAGACGCTCGACTTCCAGCTCTCCCCGCTCTGCTCCATCAAGATCTACCGCGCCACCTCGCCCGTGGGCGGGCGCCGCGTGGTCTCCATGATGACGTTCGCCCCCAACGGGCAGATGAAGAACCGCTGCGCGTTCGCGGAGAAGCGCTCGAACGTCAACTCCGGCGAGCTTGTCGTGACGACCACCGCCATCAAGGACGCCGACCGCAAGGCCAGCGAGAGCGAGGCCGAGGCGACGGAGGCGGTCGAGGTGGCCGCGCCCGCGAAGAAGGACGACGCAGAGGGCGGCGAGGCCAGTGATGATGGCGAAGACAAGAAGGAGAAGAAGGACGACTCCGACGACATCTGATCCACCGTGAAGATTTGAGCGCGATCTCAACAGAAGCGATCCCAACATAAAAACAAGCAGACAAAGAAAGAACAGGAAAAAACCGTGGTAATCCTACAATTCAACCGTCTCATCCGCAACAAATGGATATGGGGCGTGTTCGCCGTGGCGATCTCGGCGTTCTTCGCATTCGACTTCCTCATAGCCGACCTCCGCGGCGGCAACGAGGGCCGCGACTCCGGCGAGGCCGGCATCCTCGGCGACCGCGAGCTCGCGATGTCCGAGTTCCGCGCGCTCCAGGACGACGCGCGCGGCGTCGGCCGCCAGCGCGACCGCAACCTCTCCAACGCCGAGGTGAACCGCCTCGCGTGGGAGTCCGCCGCCGCCCTCGACATCGCCAAGACGCTGCACCTCACCGCCACCGACGACGAGGTGCGCCAGGCAGTGCTGCGCGAGTTCCGCGACCCGTCCTCCGGCGCGTTCAACATGGCCGTCTACGAGCGCATCCTCCGCGAGAACGGCCTCACGCCCGAGATGTTCGAGGCGTACATGAAGCGCCGCATCACCCTCATGAAGCTGCGCGGCGTGGTGCTGGGCTCGTCCCGCTGGGTCGCGCCGTCCGAGCTCGACGGCGCACTCAACGACGTCACCGACAAGCTCACCGTGAAGGTGGCCTACTTCAACAACAAGGACGCCGCCAAGACGACAATCGACGACAAGGGCATCGAGGCGTACTACAAGGAGAACACCAACTCCATCGCGCTCCCCGAGACGATGACCGTCCGCTACATCAAGTACCAGGCCGACGCCCCCGAGCGCCTCGCGCAGTTCAAGCCCTCCGACGACGAGCTGCACGACCACTACGACGCCACCTCCTCCCGCTTCGAGACCTCCACCACCAACGGCGTCGTCACGAAGAAGTTCGAGGAGGTGAAGGGCATCCTCGAGAAGGAGCTCCAGCTCATCGCCTCCCTCGAGACGTACCGCACCAACCTCCTCTTCCGCGCCTATCCGCCGGACGCCCCGGCCGACGAGAAGGCCTCGCGCCTCGACAAGATCGCCGCCGAGGACAAGGCCAAGGTCCTCACCTCGCCCCGCTTCACCGCCACCGGCAGCTTCGTGTCCGGCTTCATGCAGCGCCCCGAGACGTTCGCCCCCGGCTGCCCCGGCTTCGCCGCCGCCGCCGCCGAGCTTGACGCAGAGTCCGCCGACCTCCGCTACGGCGTGGTGGCCGGCACCAACGCCGTCTACATCCTCGAGCGAGTCGCCTCGAAGGACGACGCCGCGCACGTGCCGTCCTTCGCCGAGGCCAAGGAGATCATCCGCCCGCGCGCGCTCGCCGACGCCCGCGCCAAGGCGTTCAAGGAGGCCGTCGAGAAGAAGCGCGCCCTCGCCGCCGCAGAACTCGCCAAGGGCAAGCCGTTCGACGCCAAGACGATCGCCGCCGACAACGTGACCACCTCGATCACCTTCTCCGTCATCTCCGCCGGCATCGGCGCCTTCCCGGACTCCCGCCAGATCGCGCCCGCCGCCATGAAGCTCGAGAAGGGCAAGATATCCGACTTCATCGTGACCGCCAACCCCAACCGCGGAATGCTCGTGTACATGGAGAACCGCGCCCCCGGCGACGCGGCCGACGCGCAGATGATGCGCAGCCAGCTGCGCGACCAGCTCGCCGGCATGGAGTCCGCCGTGATCGGCGACAGCTGGAACAAGTGGAACCTCGAGCGCATGGGCTACGAGGCCAACTCGGCCACTTCCCCGAAGGCCTTCGATGAGAGTTCTCTTCCGGAAGATTGATCCGGCGGCCGCGCTGCCCGAATACGCGCACCCCGGCGACGCCGGGATGGACGTGAGGTCGGTCGAGGACAAGACCATCCCCCCGGGCGGACGCGCCCTCGTGCGCACCGGCCTCGTCATGATGCTCCCGCCCGACGCCGAGGCCCAGGTGCGCTCCCGCTCCGGCCTCGCCATCAAGCACGGCGTGGCCGTCCTCAACTCCCCAGGCACCATCGACGCCGGATACCGCGGCGAAGTCGGCGTGATCCTGGTGAACCTCGGCCAGGAGCCGTTCCATGTGGAGAAGGGCATGAAGGTGGCCCAGATCGTCGTGGCCCCCGTCGTCCGCGCCGAGATAGCGGAGACGGACGAGGTCGACTCCACCGACCGCGGCGCTGGCGGCTTCGGCTCAACGGGGGTGTAGCATGGTTCTTCCCGTCGTCAAATACGGCTCACCGGTCCTGCGCAAGGCGGCAAAGCCCGTCCCGTCGGTGACGCAGGCCCTCGTCGGGCTCGCGCAGGACATGCTGGACACGATGTACAAGACGAAGGGCGTCGGCCTCGCCGCCGAGCAGGTGGGCCGCACCGAGTCCCTCTGCGTGATCGACGTGCCGCCGGACTGCGAGAGCTCCGACGCCGACCGCGAGTTCAACTCCGTCGTCGCCATGCCCCTCGTGATGTTCAACCCGATCGTCCTCGCCACCGAGGGCGAGCAGACCGCCAAGGAGGGCTGCCTCAGCTTCCCCGGGGTGGGCGGCGAGGTGACGCGCCCCGACATCGTCACCTGCCAGTATCTCGACGCCTCCGGCGCGCCCCAGATCATCACCGTCAAAGGCTTCCTCGCGCGCGCCGTGCTCCATGAGACAGACCACCTCAATGGCGTCCTATACATCGACCGCATGACGGACTCGGGCCGCTCGTCCGTCGCCGGCAAGCTCCAGAAACTTGTTTCCAAGAACGGAGGCGTGGCATGAACCCTGTGAAGATAGTCCAGTTCGGCGAAGGCAACTTCCTTCGCTGCTTCATCGACTGGATGGTCCAGAAGATGAACGACTCCGCCGGCTTCGGCGGCGCCGTGCGAATCGTCCAGCCCATCGGCGGAGAGCTCTCCCCCGCGTCGCGCGCCATCAACGCGCGCGGCGGCTTCTACCACACATGCCTCAGGGGCGTGGTGGACGGCGCTCAGGTGGAGATCATCGAGGAGAACCACGCCGTCAAGGACGTCCTGTGCGCCGCCACGGACTGGGCCGAGGTCGAGGCGACAGCCCGCCTCGACTCGCTCCGCTTTGTGGTCTCCAACACAACCGAGGCCGGCATCGAGTACCGCAAGGGCACCGACACCTTCCCGTCCAAGGTCGCCCGCCTCCTCTCCGCGCGCTTCGCCGCCGGCAAGCCTGGCCTCGTCTTCATCCCATGCGAGCTCATCGAGCACAACGGCGACGCGCTCAGGGATTGCGTCCTGAAGCATGTCGCCGACATGGGCGACGCCGCCCTCGCCGCGTGGATCGAGCGCGAATGCGTCTTCTGCTCCACGCTCGTGGACCGCATCGTGGCCGGCCGGCCAGACCCCGAGTCCGCCGCCCGCTACGCCCAGCGCCTCGGCGAGACCGACGACGTGCTCGTCTGCGGCGAGCCTTTCCACTTCTTCGTCGTACAGGTGCCCCTCGTGGACGGCGCGCCGTTCGACCTCGAGTCCGAACTTCCCCTCGCACGCGCCGGCGTGAACGTGGTCTACACCGCGGACATGACGCCCTACCGCACGCGCAAGGTGCGCTTCCTCAACGGCGCGCACACCGCCACCATCCCCCAGGGCATCCTCGACGGCTTCGAGGAGGTCGCCCAGCTCGTCGCCGACCCCAAGTTCAACGCCCATTTCCGCCGCATCCTCTTCGAGGAGATATTCCCCACCGTGGACCTACCCGATGACGAGAAGCGCGCCTACGCAGAGTCCGTCCTGGAGCGCTTCGCCAACCCGTTCGCCCACCACAAGCTCCTCTCGATCGCCCTCAACAGCGTCTCGAAGTGGAAGGTGCGCGTCCTGCCCACGGTCCTCGACTACAAGAGGATGTTCGGCCGCCTGCCCCCCTCTCTCTGGGGCTCGCTCGACTCGCTTATACGCTTCTACCGCGAGCGTCCAGACCTCGTGAACGACTCTCCCGAAGTCGTGGCATTCTTCAAGACGAACCCCACCCGCGAGCAGATACTCGCGAACGTCGGGTTCTGGGGCATGGACCTCAACACGCTGGAGGCGTGAGCCGCCATGGAGAAGATGATCGATGCCATCCGGCGCGCGAAGAGCGTCGCGGCCATGACCGGCGCCGGCGTAAGCACGCTCTGCGGCATACCCGATTTCCGCGGCCCCCAGGGCCTCTACAAGCAGCCCGAGGCCGAGAAGATATTCGACATCGACTGGTTCGACCGCGACCCGCGCATCTACTACCGCGGCTGCCGCGAGCTCGTCTACGGGCTCGAGAACTTCACCCCCGGCCCCGTCCACCTCGCCCTCAAGCATCTCGAGGACATCGGCCGCCTGGACGGCATCGCCACGCAGAACATCGACATGCTCCACCAGAAGGCCGGCTCCTCGCGCGTCTGGGAGGTACACGGCTCGCCCATCATGCACCATTGCCGCCGCTGCGGCGCCCCGAAGACGTTCGCCGAGATATGCGCGATGCTCAGGCCCCACCTCGACGACCCCGAGACGTTCGTCCCGCGCTGCCCCTGCGGCGGCGCCTACAAGCCCGACATAACGTTCTTCGGCGAGTCGCTTCCCGAGGAGGCGTTCGTGAGAAGCCAGGAACTTGCGATGGGCGCGGACGTGATGATCGTGCTGGGCACTTCCCTCACGGTGTTCCCCGCGGCCGGGCTTCCACACCTCACGCTCCAGCGCGGCGGCAAGGTGTTCATCGTGAACGCCCAGCCGACTCCGCTCGACGACTACGCGGAGGGCGTATATCCCGACCTCGCCGCCTTCGCCGAGCGCATCCTCGCTCTCTGACGGACCAGACAAGCCCGCCGCCCGCGCTCGATTATGCGGTGAACCTTTCAACCTTTCAACTTTTCAACCTTTCAACTTTTCAACCTTTCAACCTTTTATAGACATGAAAGCATTCGTCAGAATGACAATTGCCGTTGCGTCGTTCGCGGCGCTGTATGCGTGCGCCGCCGCCGAGCGGATCGCCCTCCGCCCGATCTCATCGCTTGAGGGCCGGGTAGAAAGCGCTCTCGCGTTCGAGAAGGGGTCGTCACTCGGAAAGGAGCGCTGCCGGCGCGACGGCGGCGAGATCGTGTGCGAGAACCCGGCCGGGGTGCCGAATGCGTCCAACGGATGGATGTGGCGCGTCCACATGAAGCAGACGAAGGCGACTCCGTTCACGATCTCCGCGGAAAGCCTCGCCGAGGCCGCGACGACAGGCTTGGCGAGCGACTACTCGCTTTATCTTGACGTGACGTTCATGGACGGCGGCAAGCTGTACGGCCAGGTGGCGGATTTCGCGGCGGACTCCGCCCGCGGCTGGCAGCGAAAGTCGGTGGAAGTCGTCCCGGACAAGCCCGTCAACTATGTGAACGCATATCTGCTCTACCGCAGACGCCCCGGAAAGGTTCGGTTCCGTGCGCCCGTTCTCGTGTCGTATCCGCTGGCCGACGCCGTGGTGTTCGACACCGTATGCGTGGATAAGGCCTCCGCCCGCATGCCTTCCGCCGAGGGGTTCCTCATGCGCGACGTCGCCGCCGCGACGGGCTTCGCATGCGCTCCGTCGGGCGCCGAGACGTTCGGCGTCTCCTTCCGCGAAAAGGTCGAGAAGCGCGGCGACGCCACGTTCCACGACGTCACGCTGGCGGACACCACCGGCCGCGACAGGGCCGTCACGCTCGTGTACGCGATTCCAATTCGCGGCGATTCCCCGATCACGTGGTGGGACGACCCCCGCGTCTCCGAAGTCCTCTCCGCGTCCGACGGCCAGCGCCGCAGCACGAAGGCGTATCGCGCCGGCTGCGGCGCGCTCTCCCGCTGGCCGTTCGGCGCCGTGTCTGCGCCCGAGAGCCGCGCCGTCGGCTACGACCCGTCCGCTCCGGCATTCTTCCGCGCCGGCGTCCACGCCGGGCTGCGCGTCCTCTACATCGCCTTCGACGTGGGCCTGGCCCCGGAGCACCCATCCGCCCATTTCAGGTTCCTCACGTTCCCGTTCCGCGCCCAGGACGGTTTCCGCGGGGCGCTTGCCGCCTACCAGCGCATATTCCCGGAATACCACAAGGTGCGCCTGCGCGACCACGGCCTCTGGATGGCCTTCCGCAGGATCAGCTCCGTCGAGGGCTGGGAGGACTTCGGATTCCGCGTCAAGGAGGGCGACGGCGAGACGGCATGGGACGACGCCCACGGCATCACGACGTTCCACTACACCGAGCCCACAAGCTGGTGGATGAAGATGAAGGGTGCGGCGGGCTCCTATTCGTTCGCCGACTGCCTCGCCGAGGCGAACCGCCAGGCCGACGCCGGCGTGCCGTACGCCAAGGCATGGCGCGCAAGCACCTACCACGACGAGGAGGGGCGGATCACCGGATCCGTGCGCGACACCCCGTGGTGCCGCGGCGCAGTCTGGAACCTGTGCTCGCTTCCCGGCATCCCGGGCGGGGAGTACGATTTCAAGCTGAGAGGCGAGGCCTGGGACAAGCGCTATTCTGGCAAGGCGCCGCCGGAGGGCGTGGACGGCGAGTACATCGACTCCGCAGAGCCGCACATGGCGCCTCCATTGGACTTCAACCGCGCGCATTTCGCCGCCTCGCGCACGCCGCTCGTCTTCTCGGTCGATCTTCACAGGCCGGGCGTCGCGAAGTGCCTCTCCGTGTACGAGTACGTCTCCACGACGGCCGATCGCGTGCATTCGATGGGCCGCTATCTCATGGGGAACGGAATACCGCATTCCTGGCCGTGGCTGGTGCCGTTCAGCGACTTCGGCGGCTGCGAGACCAAATGGATCGAACGCGGCGTAGGCGCCTGGAAGCCGATGTCCGACAGCGAGCTTCTCTACCGCCGCGCGATGTCTGGCGGCAAGCCCTACTGCTTCCTCATGAACGTGGATTTCGACAAGTTCGGCGACGACCTGGTCGAGAAATACATGCAGCGGGCCATCGCGTACGGCCTCTTCGCGAGCTTCTTCAGCCCCAATGCCTCCGGCGGACACTACTTCTCCCGGCCGGAGCTGTACAACCGCCATCGTTCGCTCTTCAAGAAGTACGTGCCGATTTGCAAGCGCATATCTGAGGCGGGATGGCGTCCGGTCAACACCTTGCTGCGCTCCGAGACGCCCAAGGTGTACGTGGAGCAGTTCGGCGACAGATATGCCACCGTGTTCAACTCATCGGCGAAGCCCGCCACGGCGCGGCTCAAACTGCTTGATGCGCGCGCCGACGAGGCGTTTGAGATGGTCGCGGGCGAGAAGTGGGCCTTCCCCGGCGGTGAGCGGATCTTCATGATCCCGCCCGAGACGGTGCGCGTGCTCGACATCTCTGGGAATTGAGAATTGAGAATTTTGGGCGTCACATTGTCCTAATCCTATTGTCCTAATCCTCCTCCTCGTCCTAGAATCGCCCCCCACCTAGAATCGCCCCCTAGTAGAACGGGCTGCTAGCCCGTTCGATAATTGATAATTGATAATTCGCCGCCGAATCGCCGCCTTGGGAGGGCCGCGCTCCGTCGCGGCCGCGAATCGCCCCATGCAAAGGAGCATTTTGGGGTGAACCACAATCCACGGATTTATGCTATAATATCCAGCCATGGACATACGCGTTAGATTCGCCCCGTCGCCGACGGGCAAGGTTCACATCGGCAACATCCGCGCTGCCATATACAACTGGCTGTACGCCCGCCACACGGGCGGCAAGTTCCTTTTGCGCGTGGAGGACACCGACCTCGAGCGCTCTACGCCAGAGGCCATCAAGGCCCTCTTCGAGTGCATGGAGTGGCTTGGCCTCGACTACGACGAGCCGCCGGTGTACCAGACCAAGAACCTCGCCAGGCACCTTGAGTGCGTGGAACGGCTCCTCGCAGACGGCCGCGCCTACAAGATGGAGAAGACATCCCGCGACGGAAAGACGGGCGAGGTGGTGATGTTCAGGATGCCCAAGGAGGGCGTCCTCGCATACGACGACCTCGTGAAGGGACGCATGGAGAAGAAGGCCGAGGACGTCCCCGACTTCGCGATCGTCCGCAGCGACGGCTCCCCCATCTTCCACCTCGCGAACGTGGTGGACGACATCGACCAGCGCATCACGCACGTCATCCGCGGCGACGACCATGTGGAGAACACCTTCAAGCACATCGAGCTATTCAAGGCCCTCGGCGCGGAGCCCCCCCGCTACGGGCACCTCTCGATGATCGTAAACGCGCAGGGCAAGCCCTACTCCAAGCGCGACGGTGCCGCGTTCGTGGGCGAGTTCCGCGAGAACGGCTACCTCCCCGAGGCGCTCTTCA
>CAMOHV010000019.1 GCA_946615275.1 uncultured Verrucomicrobiota bacterium
CGGAAGGGACGCGGCTGGGCGGAGCGCTTCGGGAAGAGCTGCGCGCCGTGGTCGTAGGACGGCAGTACCAAGTCGCCCGCGCCGTCGGGGGTCACGCGGCTGAGGCGGGGGAACGCCGTCGTGACGAGCGCCCAGCGGCGCGAGCGGTTCGCGAAGTCGAGCCGCCAGGCCTGGGAGCCGTCGGGGCGCTTCTCGATGGTGACGGTGGCGTCCAGCACGCCACGCTCGCCGCCGAGAGGGATGTCGCGCCAGACAAGCGTGACGGCGCCTGGCGTCTCGGTACGCTCGCATGAGGCGGCCTCGTGCGCGCTTGCCTTCACGCGCTTCGCGCGGTTCGTGCCGTCGGAGAACTCGGCCGTCCAGAGGTCGCCGCCGCCGGTCGCGAACGTCGCCGATCCGATCTGGATGCCGCGCAGCACGTTGCGCTCGTCGAACGAGACGCGTATCTTCGCGCCGCCGTCCGCCCTTGCGCCGAACGCCGCCAGCGCCGCGACTGCGGCCGCAGCCATTTTCGCCTTTGCAATGAATCCTCGCATTTCAGAATACCTCCATGTTTCGATGCTCATTATACCATACGCCCACATCCTGCACAAACACTTACGCGAAAAAAATTAACGGGGTGAAAAGACATGATGCAGTATTGACCGCCATGACGTTCCTGTGGTATAATCCCGCCGATGACGCGCAGGGGGCATGCCATGCGACGTCCGCAGAGTGCCCTTCCGGCCGCCCCTGCGCAACCGGCACCAATCCAAGAAAACAGAAAATGAAAACAGCGAAGAAACGACTCGCCTCCTTTCTTTCGGCGCTGATGGCGGCAGGGAGCCTCCTTGCCGCATTCGAACACGTGGCTCACGACGCCGTCTCTTTGAACGGCGACTGGGAGATGGCGTATCTTCCGTATGCGTGCGAGTCGGTCAAGCCGCCGACATTCGCCGGCGCGAGGGTGGCAAACGCAGTCCCCGGATACTGGGAGGACATGCGCGAGGCGTTCCGCGAAGCGGGGATGAAGGACGCTTTCCGCGTCAATCCGTGGTACGAAAGGCAGGTCTTCCCCATCAGCGGCAGCGCGGCCGACACGACGCTGCCGGACATCTACGGATGCTTCTTCTACAGGCGGCATGTGGAGCTTGACAGGACGGGGCCTGCCGTCCTGCACTTCGGCGGCGTACGCAATCAGGTGCATGTGTGGATCAACGGGCGGTTCGTCGCCTTCCGCGCGGGCTTCTCCACTCCGTTCGAGCTGCCTGTCCCGGACGGCATCCTGAAGGCGGGCGCAAATGAAATCGTCCTGGCCGTCTCGAACAACCCAAATCTCGGCTACGGCGATTACGTCTCGGGATTGACGACCCGCTCCGTGTTCAGGTCCACGGGGGGCGTGAACGGAGATCTGGAGCTCCGCTTCCTGAAGTCAGACATCGCCGACGTGTACGTGACGACGGCAGGCGACCTGGCGACGTTCACAGTACACGTCTCCGGCACGAACTCCTACACGTATGAGATCGCCGACGGCGGCCGCATCCTTGCGTCGGGCGCGGGACGCGGCGATTTCACGCTTCCGGCAGACGGCTACGACTTCTGGTCGCCGGAACGCCCGAAGCGCTACGAGCTGCGCCTTAAGACCGCGAATGGATCGTATGCGCAGCGTTTCGGCCTGCGCCGGCTGGTCGCGGACGGGGAGAAGCTCCGCCTGAACGGACTGCCCGTCTATCTCCGGGGAGTGACTGAGCATTGCTACTTCGCGAAGACCGTCCACGTGCCGCGCGACCTAGATTACTACCGCATGGTGACCGCGAAGCGCAAGGAGCTAGGGTTCAACTTCGTCAGGTTCCACACCTGGGTTCCGCCCGAGGAATATCTGGAGGCGATGGACGAGCTGGGCATGCTTGTACACATCGAGAGCCCGAACTTCGTGTCCGAGCCGGAATATGCCGCGATCATCGCCTTTGCCCGCCGCCACCCTTCGGTCGTGATCTACTGCACGGGCAACGAGACGCGCATAGACCGTCTTGCGGAGACATATCTCGAAGATGTCGCGAAGCTCGTCCATGACGGGACAGACGCGCTCTTCTCGCCGATGAGCGCCATGCGGGGCGTGGAATACCTGCTCATTCCCGGCAAAGACGTCATTGTCGGCGCGCCGTTCCCCCACAATCCGGAGCGGATGCGCCGGCTGTCGCGGTACTGCGACCTCTGGACTTCGTATCAGCTGGGGCTTGCAAGCTACGGGTCGCTCAATTCGGGGTCGTCCGCCGTTCTGGACGCTTGGGGCGGTGCCTATTGCGGCAAGCCGCGCACTTCGCACGAGATATGCATTGATGGCAGCTATGTAGATCTGTCGCTGGAAAATGACTATCCGCCCGATTCGCCGATTCTCCGGGAGGGCATCTTCTCGGGAGCGCGCGCGCAGCTGCGCGCGAAAGGGCTCCTGGATCGAGCCGACGCGTATTTCCGCAATTCGTGCGAATGGATGCGGCGCATCCGCAAGTTCACCTTCGAGAAGGTGCGCGCGGCGGGCCGAGTCGCAGGCTACGACTTCCTGGGGGACATCAACACGCACTGGCATACGTTCGGGTATTCCGTCGGTATGATGGACGAGTTCTACCGCCTCAAGCCCGGCGAGACTGTCGATAATGTCCTTAGGTACAATTCGGCGGCAGTCGTCCTCTCCGACCTGGGCAGCGACTTCAACGTCCGCGCCGGGGAGAAGAAGAGCGTGAAGATCTCGATTTCCAACTACGCGGGCGATGCGAAGGACGCGACGCTCCGCGTATCGCTTGTCGCGCGCGGGAAGGAATTGGACGCAAGGGCGTGGAGGCGCAGAGATGCGGGCAATGGCGCAGAGTGCGCGTGGGATTGCGAGAAGCATGTCGGAGATGTAAAGAACGGAGAGGTCGTCGCGCTTGGCGAATTCGATGTGGAGGTGCCGGCGGCGGACAAGCCGGTGAAATATCTCCTTCGCGCGTCGTTCTCCGGAGGCGCGGTCAAGGCCGAAAACGAATGGGAGATCTACGCCTTCCCTTCTGACGGGATGGCTTCCGACTTTAGGCTTCAGGCTTCCGGGCAGAGAACGGGGGAAAAAGATTCTTCTGTCCGGATTGCCGACGACATTTCCATTGACGGCTTGCTGGCGGCGATGGCGCGCGGCGAACGCATGCTGCTTCTTGGCGCGGGGCCGTTCAAGTCGTTGCCGACGACCTTCCGCATCGGCATGGCGGGGCGCTGCTCGGGGAACCTTGCGACAGTGATCAAGCCGGGGCATCCCGTATTCCGCGGTTTCCCGCATGACGGCTATTGCGGCTGGCAGTTCCGCCGTCTGATCGAAGGCGGACGCGCCGTTCAGCTCGAGGCGGGCGTTCCGTTCGATCCGATCGTCGACGTGGCCTCATCCGTCAAGAATGTCATCCGCCAGGCGGCGCTCTTCGAATATCGCATCGGCGAGGGACGGCTTCTCGTCTGCTCGTTCAATCTTTCCGGGACGGATCCAGCGGCGGCATGGCTCAAGCGGCGGCTCTTGGATTATGCGGCCTCGGACGCATTCGAGCCGGAGCTGGGCCTGACGCCCGAAGAGGCCAGGTCCGTGATGGCCGCTCCGCTTTTGACGGGGGAATCGAATTCAAACGTCGCGCGCAACCCGAACGACCCGTCGTCGGCGGTAAGGGCGGCGAACTTGGCCCAGCCATAGGAGGGAAATGAAATCGAAGAGGCATCATCCGCCGGGGCGGCAGGTCAAGATTCTCGCCGCAGTGCGCATTTCGAAGGCGTCGGGGCGCGACATGCTTTCAGGCATGTTCAGATTCATCGAGCAGAATCCATCCTGGCAGCTGCATCTTGTCCAGTACGGTTCCGACTTCACCGCCGATGCCGTCCGCCGCGCGCCGGACGAGGGCTTTGACGGGATAGTCGTTACATTCCCCGGCGCGAAGGGCTACATTGACGCGCTGGCCGAGACGCCGCTTCCGGTCGTCCTCGTCAGCGTTCACGCAAGCAAGGTCGAGAGCCGTCGCCGGCCGACGGTGTTCATCGGAAACGACAACTGCGCGCTTGGACATCTCGCGGCGACGCTGTTCCTCAAGAACGGGAATTACGCCGCATACGCCTACGTCCCTAAGACCGACGAGGACTGGTGCGCGGAACGTGGCGAAAGTTTCGTCGCGGCGCTTGCCCAGAGCGGGCGGGAGTGCAGTTCGTTCGCGTCGAAGGCGAATCCGGAAGCCCCTGTTGAGGACGCCGACGGGCTCGTCCGCTTTCTGTCCGGCCTCGCGAAGCCTGCGGCAGTCTACGCGGCCAGCGACGAGTGCGCGCTGAAGGTGCTTGCCGCGGCGCACGCGGCGGGAATCAAGATGCCGGAGCAGATGGCGCTGATCGGCACCGACAACGACGAGTTCCTTGTGCGCCATTCCAATCCGCCGATCACAAGCATTCTTCCCGGCCATTTCAAGATGGGGCTTCGTGCGATGACGGAGATGAAGAAGCTTCTCTCCGGGCGCAAGGGTTCGAGGAAGCCCATATACATCCCGCCTGTGAGCATCATAGAGCGCACGTCCACCAAACCGGCCCTGCCGGCCGCCGCGCTCGTCAAAAGGGCCAAGGCGTACATTGCGTCGCACGGATGCGAGCGCATCGAGGTGGCGGATGTCGTCGGGCATCTCGGCGTCTCTCGCCGCCTGGCCGAGCTGCGCTTCCGCCAGATGGAGGGGGTGGGCTTGCGCCGCGCGATCGAAAAACATCGGCTTGAGGAGGCGAAGAGGCTTCTCTCGCGCACAGGCCTTTCGGTTACGGCGATCGCCGCACGCGTGGGGTTCTCAGGCCAGAACAGGCTTTCGCACGTATTCAAGGCCCGCTTCGGCGTCGCCCCGGAACTCTGGCGTACGTCCCGGAGAAATGTCCACAAACAACATTCACCATCACGCAGTTGACTTCACAGGCGCGAGGGGAGGTTTTCCTTTGCGCTCCTACAGCTGCGCAGACGACGCCACTGCCAAAGCAACCACACCAGCAAGGCCGCACGCGCCACCGCGACAAATATAGGCTGGTACGCATCCGTGCCAATCAATCTGGGGATGCCGCGGACAAAGCAATTCGCGGCGTCGGTCAACGAACTGGAGAAGAACTGCGTAATCACCCAGGCCGCCATCGAACACTGCCCAAAGAGGATCAACACCCATGTTCCGCGCCTCGCTCCCAAGATGTCGGTGATCACGTAGAGCGCGGCAAGCAGAAGCGTTGACAGGCCGAGCGTCTCGAACACGAAACTGACCGTGTAGACGAAGCGGATTGGCGGCACCCAGAAGGAAAGCACCCATCCAGACACAAGCGCCCCCGCACCGCACATTGCGATGATCCCCGCCTTGCGCCAGGGCGCCCTGTCCGACTTCAGCACGTCCCCCATGAGCGAGGCCAGGATGCCCATTCCGCTCCATGTGAACGTGGTGAGCAAGTAGCAGAAATCCTTGGCCTTGCCGCCGATTCGCGAATAGACGGCCTCCTCTATCAGCCGCGCCGCATTGCCATGCCGCGAGTAGTCTCCGTATACGAACATCACGACGGCGGCGACGGACACCAACGCAAACCCAAGAACCGCCCGGAGCCCCGCACGCCGCAGAAGCATGCCTACGGATGCCGCGAAATAGGCGACCGCAATCGTATGCAGCGTGTCGGAATACAGGCAGAAATTCTGCTGCGTCCCACTCCCTGTGAACAGCTTAGTGGAGGTTCACGTCCGGGCGTTGCCGCTGGTGCGGCATCCCCCTCATCAAGCCGCATGTGCTGATTTCCCGCATTCGGCTTTGCATTGAGTGCGTTTCCTGTCGTCATAGATTTCCACCTTTTGGGTAGCTGTGCGTATATTATACGATTTCCCCTTCCCTGTCAATTCCGAGTTCGCGGAAAGCCGATTTCACCCCCTTGGTGAAATCCCAGAAACCTCCAAACCCTTGAGAATATTGGACGGGATCAAGATTACGGCATTTCAACTGCGACGGTTAGGTTGAAAGTCGGGTTAAAATCCGAACGAGCAGTTTCGATTGAAATGGTGTGGCTACCGGACGCGCAGCAATGCGAAATGAGATTGCGGTTTCACATCCCTGACTCGGGACACGGGAGGGCCGCACTCCGTCGCGGCCGCCGAATTCTCAATTCTCAATTTCCACGGCGCCCTGGCGGAGGACGGAGAGGGAGCCTGCGGCGTCGATGCGCACGACGGTGGAGGGGACGCCGCCGGGGGAGACGCCGCCGTCGAGGACGATGTCCGCGGAAAGCCCGACGTCCGCAAGCGCGGCGGGGGCGTCGGTGGCGGGGCGCCGTCCGCTCAGGTTCGCGCTCGTGACGCGCAGTACGCCGCCGCAGCGCGCAAGGAGGCGCCGCGTCCAGTCGTGCGCGGGGACGCGCAGCCCCTCGAAGTCTGGGCCTTTGGGGAGGACGAGCGTGAGCGCGCCCGGCCAGTGGCGCGCGGCGAGGGCTTCGGCGCCGGGGGGGAACGCGCCGCCGAGGAAGCGCCGCGCGGACGATGCATCGGCGGCGAGAAGCGCGATGGGCTTCTTCGCGGCTCGGCCCTTGATGGTGTAGAGTCGCTCCACGGCGGATGGAAAGTCGGGATGCGCGGCGAGGCCGTAGACGGTGTCCGTGGGGATCACCGCCACGCCGCCTGAATTGAGAACCTCGGCGGCGGCGTCAAGCGCCGCCTCGTCGCACGGAAGTATCTTCATAGGGTGATGCCCTGCGAATTGTCGGCGTTCTTCTCGGGGAGGACTCGGCCGATGAATTCCGAAAGCCTCCAGGGCAGAATCGACATGAACCACGTCGCGAGGCGCATAGGCCAGGGGAACGCGATCAGCCCCACGTTGCGCCTGACGCGGGAGACGATCGTCCGCGCGGCCTTCGGCGCCTCCATGAAGAACGGCATGGGGCAGGTGTTGCGGTCGGTGAGGCGGGATCGAACGAACCCCGGGCACACCACGTTCACCTTGATCCCCTCCGGGCGCAGGAATCCGCGCAGTGAGAGCCCCCAGCTCTTCATCCCCGCCTTCGTCGCAGCGTACGAAGGGCATGTCTGGAGCGGCGCGTAGCCCGCGATGGAGGCCGTTATCACGATCTGCCCGCCCTTCCCGGCGCCATGCGCGCGGAATATCTCTATAGCGGGGAGGACGGTGTTCACCACTCCGCCGACGTTCAGCGCGAACGTGGCCCGGACGTTCTCGGAGGTCTCCCTCCCCGTCCCGCGGCCGGCGTTGGCGAACACCACGGCGAGCGGACGCTCAGCGTCGCATTCGCGCATCCATGCCTCGACGGCGGCGGCGTCCGTCACGTCCACGCGCCTTGGCT
The DNA here is from genome assembly GCA_946615275.1 of uncultured Verrucomicrobiota bacterium. The sequence goes on from CAMOHV010000019.1 coordinate 7,324, forward strand.
TCGCGGTCTCGGCGCCAGCGCGGCGGCACGCCTCGGCGACGGCAGCAAGCCGCGCCTCGTCGCGTCCGCACAGGAAGAGCACCCTGGCGCCCCTTCTCGCGCACTCCAGGGCCACGGCCTCGCCTATTCCGCTGGACGCGCCGGTGATCAGCACGCCGCCGTCGCGCAGCGCGGCGTCGAAGGAATCTGTCGTTCTGCCCATGTCGCGCCCCGTCCTTTCGTGCGCGCTACAGCAGGACGCCCTTCGCGGTCTCCTCGCCGTCGTCCCACCACGCGGGCTTGGTTGAGGAGAGGCGCGCGATGGCCTTGGACGTCATCTGGTTGCCGCGCGAGGACGCGCCGCGCACCGCGAGCCCCGGCTTCTCCGCATTCGGGTCCGGGTCGCCAAGGTCGAAGAGCTGCTGGTGGATGCGCTGGTTCTTGGCGGGCTTGAACTTAACCCATATCTGCATGGGCGTGCCGTCCTCGAAGAAGTGCACCTTGCTCTTCTCGGGCGCGAGGCGGTACTCCTTGTTCTGGATCATGCCGCCGAAGGTGAAGCGCTTCACGTACACGCAGCCGTAGATGGGCTCCTCGTAGATGAGGGTGAACGTCTTGTCGCGGTCCTTCTCGGGGTTCCAGACGATGACGCGCAGGAGGTCCTTGTCCACGTAGAACTTGTCCGGCGGGGGGACCATCTTGTAGCGGCCGTCCTTCCACACGAAGAGGAGGCGGTCGAGCGACGAGCACTTGAAGAGCTCCTCGCCGCCCTTCACCTCCGTGCCGACGTAGTGGTTCTCCTTGTCGATGCGGACGGTGAGCTCGGACGACGTGAGCTTGCGCACGTCGGCCTGCTGGAAGGCGCCGCCCGCTATCTTGGTGCAGCGGGGGTACTTCTTGGCGTACGCCTTGACGAGGGCCTTGAGGTACTTCACCGTGAAGGCGCGCAGATGCACGAGGTTGTCGTTCACCTGCCGCTCCTCGGCGAGGACGTTCTTGATGTCCTCGCGGTTCTTGTCGATGTCGAACTGCGAGATGCGGCGGATCTGCAGCTTGAGGAGGCGCTCCACGTCGTCTGGCGTGACGTCGCGCCTGAGCTCCTTGCGGAACGGCTTGAAGCCGTCCATTACGGCCTTCTGCACGCCCTCGTACGTCTTCTCCTGTTCGATGCGCTTGTAGATGCGCTCCTCCACGAAGATGCGGTCGAGCGTGCGGGCGTGGAAGAGGTCGTCCAGCTCGGCGAGGCGTATCTCCTGCTCGCGGCGGGTGAGGAAGAGGAGGCGCTCCACGTTCTTCTCGAGTATCTGGTTGACGGTCATCAGGCGCGGGCGGCCGGCGTCCAGCACTATCGGGCGCGACGCGATGGACTTCTCGCACGAGGTGAACGCGTAGAGGGCGGTGATGGTCTTCTCCTGCGACGCGCCGCTCTGCAGCTCAAGCTCGATCTGCACGTCCTCCGAGGTGAGGTCGTGTATCTTCCTCACCTGCACCTTCTTCTTCTTGACGGCGTCCTCGATGGAGTTCGAGATGGAGTCCGTGGTCTCGCCCCAGGGGAGCTGGGTGATGACGAGCTTGTTCTTGTCGCGCGGCTCGATCACCGCGCGCACCTTCACCTTGCCGAGGCCGTTCTGGTACTCGCTCACGTCCATCACGCCGCCGAGCTGGAAGTCGGGGTATATCTCATACGGCTTCTTCTGGATGATTGCGATCTCGGCCTCGAGGAGCTCGATGAAGTTGTGCGGCAGGATGGAGGTGGAGAGGCCAACCGCGATGCCGTCCGCCCCGAGCATGAGGAGAAGCGGTATCTTGGCGGGGAGGTAGACCGGCTCCTCCTTGCGTCCGTCGTAGTTCGGCACGAACTCGGTGGTCTTCTTGTTGAAGACCTCCTTGCGCGCGAGCTCGGTGAGGCGGCACTCGATGTATCGGGTGGCGGCGTGCGGCATGCCGGTGTAGAGGGAGCCGTAGTTCCCCTGCCCGTCGATCAAGTATCCGCGCCCCTCGCCCCAGAGCTTGTTGGCGAGCACCACGATGGCGTCGCCGATCGAGGCGTCGCCGTGCGGATGGTACTGCATGGCGTGGCCGACGATGTTCGCGACCTTCGTGTACTTGCCGTCGTCCTTCTCCCAGAGCGAGTGCATGATGCGCCGCTGCACGGGCTTCATGCCGTCCTCGACCGCCGGTATCGCGCGGTCGCAGATCACGTACGCGGAGTAGTGGCGGAAGTTGAAGTCGTAGAGGTCGCGCATCGGGCCGCGCCCGGTGAGGCCGGGCTTGGGCGGCGATGGCGGGGGCGGCTCCGACGGCTTCTGCGCCGCAGGCTTCGGCGTCTTGGGCGGGGGAGGGGGAGGCGCAGACGGCGCCTCCTCCTCCCGCTCCGCGGCGGGCTTCTCCTCCGGCAGCTGCGCGAAGAGGTCTAGGTTGTCGAAAAGGCTTGGCGGTTCCTGTTTCTTCTTGGGATCGGTCTTCTTCATCTCATGGTGCAGGTGTGTCGGTGCGTTCCGCCGCTCAGCCGTTCTTGCGCTCGAACTCCTTCATGAAGTCCACGAGGCAGTCCACTCCCGCCATCGGGAAGGCGTTGTAGATCGATGCGCGGATGCCGCCCACGCTGCGGTGGCCCTTGAGGGACTTCATGCCGGCCGCGGCGGCCTCCTTCACGAACTGCGCCTCGAGATCCTCGGTGGGCAGGCGCCAGGTGATGTTCATGTTCGAGCGGAACTCCTTGACCGCCGTGCCGCGGTAGAACCCGGAGGCGTCGATCACGTCGTATATCTTCTTCGCCTTCTCGGCGTTGAGCTTGAAGAGGTTCTCCTTGCCCATCTTCTTCACCCACTTCATCGTCTCGCCGAAGATGTAGATGCCCCAGGTGGGCGGCGTGTTGTAGAGCGAGTTCTCGTCCACGTACGTGCGGTACTGCAGCATCGTGGGGATCGTGGTGGAGCCCTTCTCGGCGAACTCCTTGCGGATCGCCACCACGGCCATGCCGGACGGACCGAGGTTCTTCTGCGCGCCCGCGTAGAACATCGCGAACTTCGAGTAGTCGCGCTCGCAGGAGAGGATGTCGCTCGACATGTCGCCGATCAGCGGCGAACCGGAGTTCGGGATCACCTTCAGCTCCGCGCCGGAAATCGTCTCGTTCGTGCAGATGTGGCTGTACGCCGCGCCCGGCGTCCACTTGAACTCGTCGTCCGCCGGCATCCGTGTGGGGATGTCCTTCTGGCAGTTGGCCACCACGTTCACCGTGCCGATCATCTGCGCCTGCTTGAGCGCCTTGTTCGACCACGTG